>JBEHWP010000144.1:0-10639 GCA_040217665.1 Vulcanimicrobiota bacterium | reverse complement strand
GAAGCAGGAAAAGTAGCAATAGGTATGGCAAAACATAATGAAATGGAACCTATTTGTATTAAGGTCAGGGAAGTAGAAAGAAAGCTCAACGAAACTACCCATATTATACAGAAAAGAGAAAAAGATGGTACAGCAGGGCTGAGTGCTATAGTAGGACTTATATCATTCGGAAGCTCTTTTGTTAAATTTTTTAAAACAAAATTCTAAAGGAAAAATCATGAAACTCTCTGAATTCGATTATTATCTGCCTCAGGAACTGATAGCACAGGAACCTCTTCAGAAAAGAGAACATTCCAGACTTCTGCTGTTTAAGGATGATAAATTTTCCCATAAAACATTCACTGATTGCATAGATTATCTGAATAAAGGTGATCTGCTTGTCCTGAATAACTCAAGAGTAATTCCGGCAAGACTCTTCGGAGAAAAAATTCCTACAGGCGGAAAAATAGAATTACTTTTAATAGAAGAAATAGAAAAAGGGACATGGAAATGTCTTGCCAATCCTTCCAGACGGATAAAATCCGGCCATAAAATCCTCTTTTCCGGCGGAATGCTGGAAGGAGAAATAATCGGAAGAGAAAATAATGGCACAAGAATAATATCCTTTAGAGATCCCTCTTATTATGAAAAATTATTGCAAATAGGCCATATGCCATTACCACCTTATATAAAAAAACATCTTGAAGACAGAGAAAGATATCAGACTATTTATTCAAAAGTTCCCGGCTCAATTGCCGCTCCTACTGCGGGATTACATTTTACAGAAGAATTTCTTAAAAAAATCGAAGAAAAAGGAGTTACTGTAATAAAAATAACACTTCATGTAGGACTGGGAACATTTCGTCCTGTAAAAACCGAAGAGATAGAAGCTCACGAAATGGAAAAAGAACTCGCAATAATAACAAAAGATCAGATAGAAAAAATAAATTCGACCAGAGAAAAAGGTGGCAAAATAATAGCAGTAGGGACTACATCAGTAAGGACTCTTGAAAGTGCTGCCGGCGAAAATGGAAAAATTAATGAAATGAACAGGAAAACTGATTTATTTATATATCCCGGATACAGATTCAAAATAGTAGATGGTATTATAACAAATTTTCATCTGCCAAAATCCACTCTTTTTATGCTCGTATGTGCTTTTATTGGAACAGAACAAACACATGAACTCTATAAAGAAGCTATAAAAGAACATTATCGCTTTTACAGCTTCGGCGACGCATCTATGCTGTTAAAATAAAAATAGATTCACTATTGAGATGCCTCTTTAAAAAGACCTCCTGCAAACATATATTTTGGAAAACCCGGTGATACACCTATATGGGGGTGACCTTCAGTACAGGAAATAGTGAAATTATCATTTTGCTCATTTACATAATACATATATAATTTTTTTGACTCAGGACACCAGCGTTTATTATAAGCAGATGTATATTCAGGTGTAAGTTTATTATAAGGCAATAGTCCTTCTGTAGGAAGGGTAGAGCCACCATTCGGATCAGGTTCAGGAAACTTCTTATTTTCCACATAATAAGTCTGAATCATAGTGGCAAACTGCTTCTGATTATTCAAACAATCAGAAAGTTTCGTATTCCATAAAGCTCTTCTTATATGAGGAAACATAAGAGTTGCAAGAATAGCTATCAGCATTACAATGGTTAATAATTCTGTTAGAGTAAAACCTCTATTCCCGGTTTTTAAAAAATACTTATTCATATACACTTCTCCTATAATAAAAGATTTTTTATTATTCCTAACCTGATTATACCCATTTATATAAAGTTTTAGACTTAAAAAAAATTAAGGTCTATAGCCTGATGCTCTAGATAAACTATAGACCTTAAAAATAAAAAAATATCAAGCCTTTACAGACTCCATACCTTTTATAATAGCCTGTTCATTAAGGGGAATGAGATTTTTACGGCTTATTGTATCAGATAGGGCCTTTACCACGTCATCTTTCTCTAAAAGTCCCGTATAACCTATATAAGCCCCAAGGGCAACCATATTGGCTACCCGTACATTACCCAGTTCATCTGCAATATCCGTAGCTTTCACGGGAACTATTTCAACATCTTTTCTTTCAGGTGTAATATCTATGAGGGAACTATTATAAAATATAATTCCTCCCGGCGCAACATCATTTTCAAATTTTTCCAGAGACGGTCTGTTCATAGCTATAAGTACCTTCGGATCGGTTGCCATAGGAGATCCTATTTTCTCTTTCTGTATTATAACAGAACAGTTGGCAGTACCGCCTCTCATTTCAGGGCCGTAAGAAGGGAGCCAGGAAACATGATAGTCTTTTAACATTGCAGCCTTTGCAAGTACTTCTCCGAGCAATAACACACCCTGTCCTCCGAAACCGGCAACTTTAATTGAAGGATCTTTGTATTTATCCTTCGGTACGGTAACGGTTCCGGTAGAAGGCCGGTGTTCTTTATTTAAACCGAGTTTTTCCAGTACTTCCTTCGGGTCGTTAATTATCTCAGGTCTTACAACAGGTTCTCTCTCTTCTGCAATATCTTTAAACACTCCGAGTTTAAAATACGGCATCATCCGCTCTTCAATCCATTTTGCAGCATCTACCGGTTCCACTCCCCATCCAGTAGGACAGGGAGACAAGATTTCTACAAGAGAAAAACCTTTTTTATTTATTTGATTGGTTATAGCTTTTCTGATAGCCTGTCTGGCTTTTGTTATATGTTTTGCATCCGTAAGGGCAACCCTTTCAATATAGACAGGTGCTTCCAGAGTGGCAAGCATTTCACATACCTTTACAGGATAACCTTCATTATGAGGATTTCTGCCATAAGGAGTTGTCATGGTTTTCTGTCCCACAAGAGTAGTGGGAGCCATCTGACCTCCTGTCATGCCATAAATGGCATTATTGACAAAAAATATACTCATATTCTCCCCTCTGTTGGCAGAATGTATAAGTTCGGCTGTACCTATGGCTGCCAGATCTCCGTCTCCCTGATAGGAAATAACTATACTGTCAGGGTTGGCTCTGGAAAGGGCAGTTCCTACAGCAGGTGCTCTGCCATGGGCAACCTGAACGTTGCCGCAATGAAAATAATAATAAGCAAAAACACTGCATCCGACAGGATTTACAATTATGGCTCTATCGGATACACCAAAATCCTCAAGTGCTTCTGCAATTAATTTATGAACATTACCATGACCGCAGCCGGGACAGTAATGGGTTGTTACTTTATCATGACCGGGTTTTCTTTCATATATATCCCAGAAAGAAGATGGTTTTTTAATAGCTAATTTCTGAGCCATACAGTTCACCTCACTTCTTCAACTTTTTTAATTATTTCTTCAGTGGAAGGCACCATGCCGCCGAGTCTGTAGTAAAGATGAACAGGTTTTTTACCGTTAACGGCAAGTTTAACATCGTATAAAAGCTGTCCTGTACTCATTTCCACTACAAAGAAATGTTTAACCTTCTCAGACAGCTCTCCTATTCTTTTAGAAGGGAAAGGCCACAGAGTAACAGGTCTCATAAGTCCGGCTTTAATGCCTTTTTCCCTGAGTTTATCCACAACTGTTCGGAGAATTCTGCTTATTACGGAATAGCCAACGAGAGCAATTTCTGCATCTTCCATAAGATATTCTTCATACCTGACTTCTTTTTCTTCTATTTCCTTATATTTTCTGTCCAGTTTAAGGATATGTTGTTCTAAATCTTCATGATCCATATAGATAGAAGTAATCAGATTGGAAGCAGTATCTGCATTTCCCTTAACTGCCCAGTCTTTTTCCGGTAAATCTTTAACAGGTGATGGTACATCTACCGGTTCCATCATCTGACCTATAACACCGTCTGTAAGTACATAAACAGGAGTTCTGTATTTATCTGCGAGTTCGAAAGCCAGCATAGTAAGATCACACATTTCCTGTGATGAGGCAGGAGAAAGTACTATAACCTTATAATTTCCATGACCTCCGCCCTTTACTATCTGATTATAATCTCCCTGTTCAGGGCCTATATTTCCGAGTCCCGGCCCTCCTCTTACAATATCTACTATAACACAGGGAAGTTCTGCACCGGCACAATAAGATACTCCTTCCTGTTTCAAACTTATTCCCGGCCCTGAAGAAGCAGTCATACACCTCTGTCCTGCAGAAGCTGCACCGTAAACCATATTAATAGCAGCGACTTCACTCTCTGCCTGAACAAAAGTTCTGCCAAGGAGAGGGAAATTTTTGGCAGCAGCATGAGCTATTTCACTTGCAGGGGTTATGGGATAACCATAATAAGCAGTACAACCTGCAAGTATAGCGCCGAGAACTGCAGCATCATTACCTTTAATTAATACTTTACTCATAATTATTCACCTTCTTTGATTTATTACTATACTCAGGGGGAAATTTTTTGTAATCCAATATACAATTATTGACCTTCTACAAAACCTTTTTTATATACAGCTATAGCAGCAGGTTCGGGGCAGGCATAAAAACATATTGCACAACCTATACATTTTCCCTCATCTTTAAATTGAGTCGGGTGATATCCCCTTGAATTTAATTTAGGAGATTGAAACAGCTCTCCTTTTGGACAGGCTTTAATACATAATCCGCAACCTTTACATACTTCAAAATCAATAACGACTTTCGGACGTTCAAGACCTGCTTTTTCTTCCATCATGCATCCTCCTCTCTAATCAGTGAACAGTTATCAGTGACCGGTGAATGATAGACTCACTTTTCACTTTTCACTTTTCACTTAATTAACAATAGGCAGTAAAAAACTGAATTTACTGCCTTTACCTTCTTCACTCTGGAGCCATATCTTTCCGCCATGGAGATTGACTATTTTTTTACATATAGAAAGCCCAAGACCTGTTCCTTCATGTTCTTTTCCGTCAGGTGTTTTGAATTTTTTAAATTCTTTAAAAAGTTCATCCTGTCTGGATTTTTCTATTCCTGGGCCTGTATCTATAACACTTACCCATAGTTTGTTTTTTCCCTTATAAACTCTGAGACGTATCTCTCCTTGGCCGGGAGTAAATTTGATAGCATTACTTAAAAGATTTATTATAACCTGTCTTATTTTACTTTTATCAAGGAATGTAGCGGGAAGGTCCTGTTCAATTTCTACAGTATAATCAAGGTTCTTTTCAGAAGCAAGAATTTTCATTTCTTCAAAACATTCTTTTCCTATTTCTCCAAGGTCTGTTACTTCACCGTTAAGGGTCATCTTCCCTTCTTTTATTTTCTGTTCATCCAGTATGTCATTAATCAAATTAAGCATACGAAAAGACTGGTTTAATATTCTGTCCGTATAATCTTTTATCTTTTCCTCACCCATATCCTCAATGGATTTATATTGAATGGTAGATGCATAACCTATTATAGCAGTCAGAGGGGATTTAAGATCATGACTTACAAGAGAAACAAGTTCATCTTTCAATTTATCCAGCCGTTTCAATTCAATATTTGCTTTATTTAAATCCTGGTTTAACATTTCCAGTTCTTTCGTTCTTTCTCTGACCTTTTCTTCCAGGAGGACATTTGAACTTTCCAGATCTTTATTGGCTCTTGTAAGTTCTTCCAGCAACTTTTTATTTTCCATAGATAATCTCTGTTTATCCAGAGCTTTCCTCATGGTAATAAGGAGTTCGCTTAATTCGAAAGGTTTTATTATATAAGAAAAAGCCCCTTCTTTCATTGCCGTAATAGAACTGTCAAGACTTGCATAACCGGTAACCATAATAACCATAGTTTCAGGACTGACTTTACGAATGAACTTTAATATCTGCAGTCCGTCAATATCGGGAAGCATAATATCCAGTATAACAAGATTAAAAAAAATACTTTCTATTAATTTAAGAGCCTCCTGCCCTCTGGCAGCCTGAAAAACTTCATAACCTTCACATTCGAGATTAATAGTTATAAAACTGCGAATAGAATCCACATCGTCTACTACTAAAATCTGTTCTTTATCCATTAATATATCTCCTTGAAAGATTATAGAGTGAAAAGTGAAAAGTGAAAAGTGAAAAACAGGACATTATTCACTATTCACTATTTCTTAATTGTATTGTTATGAAATTCGACACATAAAAACAGTTTCCTCCGAGTTGACAATAAAGAAGTTAGATGATAATATATTTGTGACATGTGACGCGTAACGCGTGACGCGAGGCCGATAAAGTCGGTTTTTCATAATAATAAATAAATTCGTGACATTTGAGGATAACGCGTGACACGAAGCCGATAAAGTCGGTTTTTCATAATAATAAATAATTGAAAGGAATAGAAAAAATGGCTGAAAAGAATTTTTTACAGGATCTTCTGTCTAAATTATCAATAAAAGTCGACAAAGTCGGATTTGAAGTCACCAATGTTTCTCTTGATATGAGCGATAAATCTACTACAGTAGAGTCAGTGGATTTTACTGTTTCCAATATATATAAAGGCGACACCCTTATAACTCCGAAAATAAATATGAGCGCAGCCGATATAAATATACCCCTGGAAGATATTTATCCCTTGATAGAAGAAAAACTTAAAGGGAAACCAGAAGAGAAAAAAGAAGAGTAATCGTAATGAGCTATGGGTGATGAGTGATGAATTATTTAACGACTCATGACTCACAACTCACAACCGTAACAGGGCTTAACTCTATTTCATATTCATAACTCAGGGCAAAAGTCCAGAGTTCTATTAATCTGGCAGTAATATCTTTATCATATCTGGAAGCAATTAATTCTTTAATATTTATATTATTAATATCTTTTTTCTTTGAAAAGGCGTATTTTTTCCATATAGCTCCTGTAGCACCTTCTATATCGGAAGAAAAGAAGAGACCATATCTGTCTGCAGTAAAATCCAGCCCCATTAAAGCTCTATCAAAATCCAGATTTCCCGATTCATGTCCTTTAGTCCAGTTTTTCAATACAGAAGGTAAAGGGATGGGAATTTTACTAAAAAGTATACTGGAAGTAAGACCGAGAGTCCAGTTTAAAATCCTGTCTTTTATTTTGTAATATAAATGATGCTCCCTCTTTATATGACAGAGTTCATGAGCAAGAAGAAAAAGTATTTCCCTTTCACTCAATAATGTCAGAAAATCTTCATGAAAAATAATATAAGAATCATCAGGAGAAATGCATGAAATCAGAGAGAATTTGTTCTTTTTTCCATAGTACACATAGGTCGGTATGTCTCCGAGGCTTATTTTCTTTGTACACCAGAGAACCATATCTCTGACATCAGTCCTGTGACTCTCGTTTACCATACTGGCATTACGAAGTATTTCATTATTTATCTGAGGAGCATATAATTTTTCACACCATATCCTGGCCCATGTCAGAAAAGGTTGAAGTTTCTTTTCATTCTTATGTATGAGAAGTTCTTCATTTTCCCTTTCCCAGTGGATGGATTGTTTTACTGCCGGAAGAGTATGGGAAGAGAAAAATTCTTTACATACTTTATTTTCAGGGAACAATAATTTTAATATGGTATAAACCTGTGTGGCAGGATGGATTTTACCTTCTTCGACTAAAATCCCGGCAAGTTCTTCGTAAGCCCTTTCATAAGAGAGATCTTTAAATATCAAATTTCTGAGTTTTTCCTTGGCAGAAGGAAAATCTTTTTTGTTTTTTAACATTTTTGCCATTTCAATACAAGCATTATTTTCTCCGGGAGAAAGTTTTAAAATTTCAGCAAAAGCTCCTTCTGCTTTTTCGTAATCACTTAATCTGCGCCAGTAAAGATCTGCTATTTTATAAAGATAATCAATCTTTTTCTTTGGTTTTGAAGAGAACTGATTTATCTGATTTAAATAAATACTCTGCAGGGCAAGCCAGTTTTCTTTACATTCATAAAGCTGTTCAAGAGCGGAAAGTGCAGAAAGAAGATTTGGATTTTCTTTTAAAGCCTTCATATAGAGATTTTCGGCTCTGACAGCATCCTTGAGTTTATGTTCCGCATAACCTGCCAGTCTCATAAAGACCTGATCTGACGAAAATTTAGATGCTATTTTCTCTGAAAGAAAAAAATCTTCATCATTCCATGTCAATTCTTTAGAGAAAAAGACTTTTTTTGCCATTTTCCAGCCTTCTGTATGGTCAGGAATATTCTGGAGGTGTATTTTAAGTTGCTCTGCAGAATTTCTATAGTCAAAACATTTGTAATAACAATAAGCAAGCTCAAACTCAGGCCAGTGCTTCTCGCAGGAAAACCCGGAAGAGAGAGATAATTTAAAATCTTCTATGGCCTTTTCCCATTTTCCCTGGAATTTCCATACAAGTCCTCTGTGAAACAAAAGTTCTCCTTTAGATTCTTCAACAGGCAAAAAATAATTATACAATTCAAGGGCAAGTCCGTCAGCAGATTCATCTTTCAGTAAAAAAAGATTTTTAAGATACATGGCGTTCTTTTGATCGGAAGGATCGATTTTAAAAGCACTTCTATAAACTTTCACAGACTGCTCATCTTTAAAACCTTCCATGCGGAGTGCTCTGGCAAGATACATAACAAGAGAAGCATCGTTACAGTCAAGGTCAAAAGCTCTTTTCAATATATCGATAGCTTTTTCATCATGTCTGTCACTCAGTCTGTAGACTTTTGCAAGATTAATAACTGCTACAGAATAGCCTGGTTTTAATTTTAAAATTTCCCTGTAACATTCTTCTGCCCGTAAAAAATTCTTTTCCGTTAAATAAATAATTGCAAATTTTTCCAGAAGCCACAGTTTAAGACTGTTCCTGTTTATCCTCTGAGAGACTTTTTCGAAAAACATAAGGCCGTCATCCCAGTTTTTCATTTTTTCATAAAGCTCGTAAAGGCTTTCCCAGGACTTTTTACACAGTGGATCCAGTTCTATGGACTTCTGATAGGAAATTTGAGCCATAAGAAACTCTTCTTTCTTCTCCCATGCCTGGCCCGTATAAAAAACTGCATCCTTGCAGTCAGGTTTCAATTCCAGAGATTTTTCAAATTCTTTAATTGCGTCATCTATATTGCCCTGTCGTAAACATTCTCTTCCCTTCAGATAAAAATCTTTATAGTTCAGTTCCATTATCCATTTTCTCCTTAAGTTCAGACATTTTTCTATTTTGAAGTTTCTGTGAAATAAAGGTAAACTCCTTGCCAAGTCTCATAAGAACAAGTTCATGTTCCAGTATTTTTCTCTCTTCTTCGGTAAGATCTTTTATTGCTTCAAGTATGTTCTTTAATGTCATTTTCATAAAATATCCACTTCTTACGCATCACGCATCACGCATTACGCCTATATTACCACAGGCATAATGTTTTTTCAATAAGGTTGAATTATATAAGTAATTATGATATAGTAAAAACGAGAACAATTAAATAAGTAGATAACAAACGTGGATAAAATAAAAAACTGGACAATAAAAATCTTAAAAATCGTAATAAGCCTTTCTTTAATGGCCTATCTGCTATATAAAAATGACTGGAAATATATCATAATAAAAATAACCTCCATTGAGACAACTCCCGTTTTATATGCCTTATCATTAATGGTAATAATTATCCCTGTTCTTGCGTCATTGAGATGGAAAATACTGGTTCAATCGGAAAAAAATATATCCTTTATGGATATAATAAAATTAAGCTATACAGGGCTTTTTTTCAGTCTTATTCTGCCGGGCAGTGTGGGAGGAGATGCAATCAAAGGTGCTCTCTTCTATAAGAAAACAGGGAACGGGGCTCTTGCAACAGGTTCTATAATACTGGACAGGATTATAGGACTTATAGGACTTACAATATTATCTGCCATTGCTTCTGTCGTTTATTACAAAATAACGTCGGATTTGAGTTTCAGTCTTGAAGCGGGAGGGTTTCTGGTAATACTCATTCTTTCCATGGTATTTTTTTCTCTTCCTTCTATTCAGGAATTTTTCTTATCTCTTCTTTCCCGGTTAAAGCTTGAAAAACTTAAAGGTTTTACAAAAAAGAATTTCGACTATCTCTCATGGCTTAAAGATCATCCGAAAATTTTATAATATACACTGGGAAATTCCTTTGTAATGCAGAGTATATGTATATATGCCTGCTTTCTGACAGGTAATGCTCTCGGCATACATGTTTCCATAGGATATTATTTTCTCTTTATTCCCATTATATCACTCATTGCATCACTTCCCATATCAATAAGCGGTATAGGAGTAAGAGAAAGTTCTTTTGTGTATTTTTTCGCGAAAATCGTTGTTCCCCAGGCAGAGTCAATGGCTCTTTCTTTAATATTCTTTTCTCTCGGAGTAATAAGCGGCCTTGCAGGAGGTATTATATATACTCTGTCATCTTTTGAGCCGGTTATAGATTTAAGCAAACAGAAAATAGTTAATAATGAGTGAAAAAGCTCCTTTCCACTCACGACTCACGACTCACAATAATTTATATTTTCAGGCAGGATTTATACTTTCTGATATAGAAAGATTTTAATTGAGAATAAACATAAAAAGATAAGAAGAGGATTATCAGTATATCATGAGCAATGAACTATTACCGGGAACAATACTTTATGATCATTATAAAATCAATGAATGTATCTCTACAGCCGAATTTTCAAATATTTACATAGCAGAACATTTAAAAGAAAACAATAAAAAAGTTATTATAAAAGAATTACTCCATAAAGCCATAGGAACAAATGACAGAG
>JBEHWP010000143.1:0-10641 GCA_040217665.1 Vulcanimicrobiota bacterium | reverse complement strand
ATGTAATTATAAAGGTAATACGTACCTTCTTTATAATGATTACAAAGAAGCAGAAAAAGCCTATAAAACAGTTAAAGATGCAAAAAATAAAAATCCTGACAATAAAGATATTTCCGATTTATATGCAGATACACTTGTAGGTCTTGGAAAAATCGATGTAATCAATCATAAATATAAAGATGCAGGTAATAAATACAAAGATGCCCTTGACATAGATAATAAAAATATTGGAGCTTTACTTGCCCTTGGTTCCCTTTATCTGGGAACAGGAAAATATGAAGATTCCATGCATTATTTCAGTACAGTTAACGGGGCAGATCCTGACAATACCGATGCTTCCCTGGGTATAGCTTCCATATATAAAAAACAGGGTAATTATGACAGAGCCATTGAAATCTACGATGATCTTATAAAAGATCACCGTGACATTGCAGAAGCCTTTGCAGAGAAGGCAGATCTTTACAGACTGAAAGAAGATTATAAAAAAGCCCTTTCCGTTTTACAGGAAGGAGAAAAAGAGAATAAAAACAACCCTGTCATTTATATAACAGGTAGTCAGGTTTATTACGATAAAGGTGATTATTCCCTGGCTCTCGACAAAGCGGATAGAGCTCTTAATATCCATAATAATTGCCTGAAAGCAAAGAATTTAAAAGGAAATATTTTTACAGAACAGGGAAAAACAGATAAAGCAATTAAAATATATAAAGAGGTTCTGGAGAAAGATCGGGAAAATTTTGACTCTAATAAAGGACTGGGGAAGGCATATTTAAAAAATAAAGCATATGATAAATCTCTCACATATCTGAAAAAAGCAAAAGATATAAACCCTCTGGACAGAGAGCTTTATCTGTGTATTGGCGATATATATTATATAAAAAAAGACTACAATGAAGCAATCGAATATTACAAACCGGCTTTCGGCTTGAAGGAGGATGATGCGGATCTGTGCTGTAAAATCGGCGACTGTTACAAAAATCTGGGAGATATCAGGAACTCATTACAGTGGTATCAGATTGCCCTGAGTAAAGACAGTGACTGTGAAAAAGCAAGAGAAGGGTTAAAAAATCTTCCCTCCAGTTCTCCTTTTGACTCATGGTGAAACAGAAAAGTTCTTTATAAAAAAGCAGGGTTAAATGAGTTTTTTATGGAATATATTATTTGAGTCACAATTTAAGGAGGTCTACTTATGTCAAAGAAAAAAGAGGATCCCGGTAATGACGAAAAAGTAATCATAGATAAAGTAAAAACAGGAATAGAACAGGAGATAGAAAGACTGAAACAGTTAAAAAAAGATAAAAAGAATTTACTTGCAAAACTCAGAATCGTATTCCGTTCATGCCTTCTTTTATCTATAAAAGACGGGGACGTTTCCAGAGATGAACTGTTAAAAATGAATTATGACATTTTCAGAAAATATGGTATTGTAGACGAAGAAGTCAGGAAATACCTTCTCTTAATGAAAGATGTATCGCTGTCTTCCATAGAAGAAGACCTTAAAAATTATAAAATTGATAAAGAATTCTTAAAAGGCGTTTATAATGAATTATATTCTCTTGCATGTGTGGACGGGAAATTTAAAACGAGCGAACAGGAGATTATAAGTAAAATTCATAACGTTTTCGGGCTTTAAACGTAAAAGGGGCAGTTATGTGCCCCTTTATTTGACTACTTAAGTTTTTTCAGATAAACCTCTCTGTTTTTCTTTGCAAGTTCATAATCCGGATCAATCTCAAGGGCTTTATTACAACAATTTAAAGCTTCCCGGTATCTGCCGAGCCTGTCTAAAGCAACCCCTTTATCAACCCAGGCGTATTTATCTTTAAGATTAAATTCAAGAGCTTTATCAAAACATTTAATAGCTTCTTCATATCGTTGTAACTTTATTAAAACCCACCCTTTTTTATACCATGCCCATTGATATTTAGGATTACAGGATAGTGCCTTATCCAGACATCTGACAGCTTCTTTATAATCCTCTTTATTAACATAAACCTGTCCCATAGAACCCCATGCCCAGTCATAATTGGGATCAATCTCCAGAGCCTTATTATAACAGTCAATGGCACTTTCGTATATACCAAGCGAGTTATAACTGGTTCCTTTATTTGCCCAGGCAGATTTATTTCCAGGATCAATGGCCAGGGCTTTATTATAACACTGTATAGATTCTTCGTATTTTTTTTGTTCCCTTAAAATATCTCCCTTATTAGACCATGTCAGCTTATTGGACGGATAAATTGCTATTTCCTTATCATAACAATTTATGGCACTTTCAAAGAGACCTAAATTTTTATAACAAACTCCCTTGTTATTCCATGTATTTTTATATTCACGATCAATCTCCAGAACTTTATCATAATATTTTATTGCATCTTCATATTTTCCAAGACGAGTCAATGCAAGTCCCTTATTAAATAAGGCAGAAATATTTTCAGGGGCAATCTCAAGTGCTTTATCATAATATTTAATAGCTTCCGTATAATCTCCCTTATCACGATAACTGTTACCAATATCATTGAGTTCCTTCACTGTTTTAGTAGGCACTTTTGTAGGCTCTACTGTAACAGGTCTCGGAGTGGGAGTAGATTTCTTCTGCGCTGCCAGCACCTCTGCTTTTGCTTTTCTGGTAATAGCATCTTTATTATTCGGATCAATGGCAAGAACTGCCTCATAACAGGCTATTGCCTGCAGATAATTTCCGTTTTTATAATAATTATCTGCCTTATACATTAATTCGTCAATCTTTCCGGCTGAAGCGGATTTTGCTTTCAGCTCTTCCATTTCTGCCTTAAGTTTCCGGGCCTCTACATCATTGGGGCTTAAATATAAAACATTGTTAAAACATTCTATGGCATCATCATATCTTTTCAGTTCTTTTAAAGCCTTACCTTTTGATGTATAAGCAGGAATAAAATCAGATTTATATTTTAAAGCTTCATTATAGCTCCCGCAGGCTTTTTCATAATAACCGAGTTTATAACAGGCATTTCCTCTGTTAAGCCATATTTTGTAAGCATCCGGTTTTATTGCAAGCGCTTTATCAAAACACCTGACAGCTTCTTCATAACTTCCTTCGTTAAATAATTTTATACCTTTTTTATTCCATTCATCTGCTGATTGTGAGAAAGCAAAGGCAAAAGTAATAAGTAAAAAGACTGATAAAGAACATATTATTTTCATCATAATTCTTCCCTTCTGATTAAATATTCGTAGTTTCATAATCATCGCCGCCTCCTCCGGGATTTTGACCTGACGGAGGAGATGAAGGAGGCTGATAATAAGATGGTTCATATTGTCTTCCGTTACCGCCAGGGGAAACAGGAGGAGGAGCGGTAACTGCGTCTATTTTTGCTATATAAGCTCTGGCATCTTTTTCTTCCTGTCCTCCAATACCCAGGTCAACAACTTTATTAAAATTACCCCTTGAATCTTCATATTGTTTCTTTTCGTAAAGCTCCTTTCCAACCTTCATATAGCAGGCAGCAAGTCCTTTTTTAGCTTCTTTATTATTCTGGTTCAGATCCAGAGATTTCTGAAAATTCACTCTCGCTTCTGTATAATTCTTATTACTCAGAAAAGATTTGCCTGTGTTTTTATAACATTCAGAACTGTTTAAAGAAATTTTCTTCCTTTCATCAGAAGTAAGTTTTAACTTTAAAGCTTTCTGAAAATATTCATTTGCCTTTTTATAATCAGGACTATCTTTTTTGTAATAGGCATTGCCGAGATTTACTGTACCGTCTTTATTGGAAGTATCTATAGAAAGAAGCTTTTCATTATATTCTATAGCCTTATTATAATCATTATTTTCCATGTAATAATTTGATAAGAATTCAATGGCTGTTCTATTTTTTCCGTCTATTTTAAGCACCTGTTCAAAACAATCTGCACCATTTTTACTATCCCTGTATACAATAAACTTTTTTCCCAGTTCAAGATATTTATCCTTATCCTTTTCTCCTCCATCATAAAGTTTATCAAGGGTTTCCTTTGCCTGTTTGTATTTTTTATTTTCCATATATAAATCTACAAGTGACGTGAGAGCTATTTTATTTGCAGGTTCTATTGTGACAGCACGGGAGTAATACTCTATAGCACCATTCGGATCCTGTGTATTAAGACAGCTTTGGGCCAGTCCCATAAGAGCAGTTACATTATTTTTCTCTTTTTTCAGTGCAAAATTATAATATTCTTTTGCAGAGGCATAATTCTTCTTTCCCAGTTCTGTATCTGCAAGTTTTATATAATATGCCGCATTATGAAAGAAAAAATGTATATATATGCCTGCAAGACACAGAATAGCTATAACGGCAATAACAGGTATTGTCATGTTAAATCCCTTTTTTTTCGCCTCCCCTGCCACCGGTTGCACCATCTGAGCCTGTTGATATGATGCCTCTTGTGTGGCCGGTGAAGCAGGATAAGAAGGCACTGTTCCCGGCGGTACAGACGGTGACTGAACAGTATGAGGAATTTGTCCGCCCGGAAGAGGCGGAACCTGATAGGCCGAGACCTGAGTAGGAGGTAACTGACCTGAAGGCCTCATCTGCCCGCCTGGAGGAGGCGGAACCTGATAGGCTGCCCCCCCGGTAGATGGCATTACACTCTGCCCGCCTGCATATGTGGGAATACTCTGATATGGAACGGTAGGCGGTTGAACCTGTACTACAGCAGGAGAAGGAGTAATCTGTCCTGAAATTAAATTTTTAAGGGCATCCTTCAAATGTCTGGCACTTGCATAACGGTCAGAAGCACTCATCGCAAGAGCACACATAACAATTGCTTCTAGCTCCACCGATACGGCAGGAGTGACCTGTCTTACAGGCTTGAAGGCAAAAGGAGTTACAGGAACAAGGCCGGTAAGAAGACAATGCATGGTAGCTCCCAGAGAATAAAGATCAGACCTTGGTTCAGGTCTTCCCTGAAATATTTCTTCCGGCGAAAAAGCAGGAGTGCCTATACTTGTCTTTATTGTATCACTACCGGGGGTTATAGTTCTTGCTATGCCGAAATCTATAAGAATTATCTTCTTATCGGAATTTCTGAGCATTACATTTCCCGGTTTTAAATCCCTGTAGACTATGGGAGGATTCTGAGTATGAAGATATTCTAAAGCTTCAAGTATTTCTAAAGACCATTCCACCACTATGGTTTCAGGAACTCCTCCTGTGCCGTAAGATCTCATTATAGTATCAAGGTCTTTCCCGTCTACAAAATCCATTACAAGATAATAACGGCCTCCTTCAATAAAATAATCCCTTACGACAGGAAGGTTTGGATGCCTCAATGAATTGAGTATTTTTGCTTCTTTTTTAAAACTATCTATCATATATTGCTGCTGTGCCGGATCGCTTGTCTGGCTCAGCATTTCTTTCACAGCACAGGGAGTTTTTTCAAATCTTATGTCAAGAGCCTCATAAACGGCACCCATACCGCCTGATTTAATCATTCTTACTATTTCATAACGTCTGTCAAGCATCAGGCCCGGCTGAAGTGTGCCACTCGATGTAGTTGCTATTACTTCTCCGCCGCATCCTTTACAGAATCTGGCAGTATCTCTATTTTGATAACCGCATTTATCACAGAATATAGCCATAAATTTCACCTTTGTATAATAAAATCGTGACACATGACGCGTGACGCGAGGATAATATCAACAGTTATATAAAATCAATTCTTCTGCTTTCTTTTTCCCAGAGAGCAAGACAGCAGAAAATTAAAAAGACCGCACCGAGAATAATCAAAGCCCACATGGCACAGGTTATATCATTGCCATAGGGATTGAGTCCTCCCTGTCCGAAAGACATTTTAAAATCCCCGTAAATAGGTTCGTATTTCTCTAACGATTTATCTAAAAGTTCATCGAGTCTCAGAGTCTCTCCTATAATAGTAAAACCCCATCGGCTCGGCATAATAAAAGATGCTATCTGAGGAGGGGGATTCATTTTTCCCAGTGGAACTATGGCTCCTGAGAGTATAACCTGTGCAACAAGCACTATAGGCAATATGCTGGAGGCAACTTCAGATTTATTTGCAAGAGCCGATATAAATAACCCCAGACATATAGACGTAAGAAATACAAGGAAAACACTTCCCGTAAATTGAAGTAATTTTTCCGGACTGTCCGGCATTTCTTTAAAATATACAAGAAGAACGACTGTCATAAGAATTGCCTGCACAAGTCCTATAAATCCCAGGACAATTACCTTTGACAGAACATAGGGAATTAATCTCAAATTTATCATTCTTTCCCGCAAATAAATAGGTAGTTCCGTAATAATCTCAAGGGAGGGATTGGAAGAACCGAACCACAGGGCGACACAGCAGAGAAGAAAAACAAGCTGTGTTGCATCACCGAAATTCTTCCCGTTTTCCTGTCCAAGGCTCAGAACATCTGACTTAAAAGTAATATCAAGTAAAATACATACAAGGGCAGGAGTGACAGCTGTAAAAATAAGAGCACCCATGTCTTTGGTCTTTATTTCCCAGTATCTCCGCAGAAGTGTTATAAACTGTTTTACAGGAGAAGTAGTATTTGTATGAGGGCCTATACCCTGTTTTATACCTGACGGTGCCGGAGGGGTAGAAAGAGATAGACCCACTTCTGCGAGAGGTATGTCTATATGTTTTATAAAATACTCGGACCTATAAAAATTTTCAGACCATTTCTTTGCAGTATCAGCAGTTTTAATATTTTCATAAATATCGGTAAAATCTGTTACTCCGAAAAATTTAAGTCCTTCGTGAGGTGTGCCGTAAAATGTAAGATAACCGCCTGTTCCCATGACTATAATCTTATCGCAGAGATCTACATTTTTCGTCACATGAGTTACACAGAGAACGGTTTTACCATCCAGCTTGGCTCTGTCTCTTAAAAGCTGCATAAGAGTTCTTTCTGTGGCAGGGTCAAGACCTGACGTAGGTTCATCCAGGTAAAAAAGAGAGGGGTTGGTAAGCATTTCCACACCTATACTGACTCTTTTCCTCTGGCCTCCGCTCAGAGATTTTACACCTTTACAGGCATGGGATGTCATTTCAAGTCTGGCAAGGGTATCATTTACTATAGTATTTCTTTCTTCTGCCATAGTATCAGAAGGAAGTCTCAATTCTCCCGCATATTTAAGGGCACTGTCTACAGTCAATTCTTTATGTATTATGTCATCCTGGGGGACATATCCGAGAATGGAGCGAAAAGATTCAAAATTATCGTAAAAATCGACACCGTTGACCTTTACAACACCTTCTTCTGCAAAAGAGAGACCGCAGAGAGCTTTCAATAACGTCGATTTACCCGCTCCTGATGTGCCGACTATTGCAACAAAATCCTGGGGCTTTATGGATAAATATATATCATTTAATATCTTTTTAGTACCTCTTATAACGGATAAACCTGCAATATCCACTCTTATATTTCCATGTTCGCTTATCTGGGCAAGGCGTACTCCGTCAAACATCAGTTTAAAGGGGCCTATCTGAACTGAATCGTTTACATTTAAAGGAACCGTTCCTGTTACCCTCTGGTTGTTAAGAAAAGTTCCGTTTGTGCTGTTACAATCTGTAATGACATAACCTGAACCTGATTGATGTATTTCTGCATGTCTGAAAGAAACCTGGGGATGATTGAGAGGTATGTCGCTTCCGGGATCCCTTCCTATGGTCTGTTTATTTTTCATAGAATGATATCCCAGAGTACTCTGTCTTACTGATTCAGGCGCCATCTGAAGATAGGTATGGGAAAAATCTACAGGCTGAACAGGGCTTATCTGTCCGGCAGACATCTGACCCTGCAATGGATTGACAAATAAAAATTCCACCTTGCCGATAAGTATTCTGTCATTATTATTTAATTCAACTGCACCTGAGATTCTGTTACTGTTAACATATGTACCGTTTGTACTTTTAAGATCTTCCAGAAAATATTTTCCTCCCCTGAAGATAATCCTTCCATGGTTTCCAGAGGCTTCTCTGTCAAAATCCAGTACTATATTATTACTCGGATTACGTCCAATCCTTATTTCATCACTCTGAACCGGTAAAGTAATATTCTGTCCGTCTTTAATATATGATATGGTAGGTATCATATGTTACATCCCCCTGTCTAATAGCCCCCGAGAGTCCTGAGACCTTCTCTGGCTCTTTCACAATGACTGTCCACATCCAGTGCATTATTATAGAATTCTCTTGCTTTTTTCACAGAGCCGACTTTTTTATACGTATCTCCGAGATCACAGCAGTTTTCCGTATCTTTATTATCTATTTTATAAGCTGTTTCAAAATTCTCAATTGCTCTGTTAAAATTTTCTTTACCGTCATAGGCTTTACCCAGAAGTTTATAGTTATCCTTATCGGCAGGATTTATATCCTTTGCTTTCTGCAGATATTTTATGGACATGTCATATTTACTTTCCCTGTCCGAATTAAGTATTACCCTTCCGAGTTCTCTGTTTGCCTCAAAATTATCAGGATCATATTCCAGAATCTCTTTATACTTATCTATGGCTTTTTCTTTACGTCCCTCTTTCTGATAAAGTTTTCCGAGTAAATTTTTCGCTTCAAGAGAATGTTTATGTTTTCCCTTTTTATCATCAAGAACTTCATCCAGTTCTTTTTCAGCATCTCTGTATTTACCTTTATCCATATAAAGTCTGGCTCTCATTATGTTAACAACAGGATTTTTCCCATCTCTACTTTCTCCCTCTTCAAGGCAATTCATAGCCATATCATAGTTGTTTTTACTCTTATAAACATCTGCTTTACCAGAATAGGCTTTACCTTCCTTCGGATGATCTTTTATTATCTCATCATATTCTTCAATGGCTTTATCATATTTTTTCTGTTTTTTATATACCTCTGCTATGGCAAGTTTTGCTTCTACATTATTGGGATCTTTTGACTGAACTTCTGTAAATATCCTCATGGCCTCATCATATTCTTTGTTTTCCATGGCAAGCCTGCCAAGACCAATAGCAGCACCTGCGTTTTTATCATCTTTATCTTTTGCGTTTTTAAATTTATCTTTTGCATCTTTATATCTGAACTTTTTCATGTCTATATTGCCAAGTCCTACAAGGGAAGCAGCATGTAATTTTCTGATTTCTTTCGAGTTCGAACTGGAAAAATCCGTATCAAACTGTTTCAGATACTCACTTTTATCTATAATCCTGTACCAGTATTCAGCTTCTTTACAATTATCATCAAGGAAATAAGTATCTCCAATATCATTCACCCTGTCACCTACAAATTTCAATTCATCAGGTCTACTGACAAGACCTGCCATTTTCACAGGATCATTTACATAGGGGCCAACTATCCTTTTATATTCAGTTATAGCTTCATCATATTTATACATACCCCTGTAACAATCACCCATACCGTGGTAAGCTTCCGTGTAATTTTTATCAATATCCAGAATCTTTTTATATTCTTTCAGAGCCTTTTCATATTCACTTCTCTCATAATATTCTTCTGCTTTATCCAGAAAAGCAGCTATCCTGCTCAAAGGGCCTACATACAATACATAATAGATACAGATCCCAACAATAATAGCTATAAGTGCAACAGGGATAATATATTTCTGCAAAGAAAATTTCTTCTTTCTTTTTGTAAGAGACCCTGATGGCAGGCGCCCGGAAGATAATCCCATCTGAGGCCTCAGATTTCCTGAAGGCATAGTTCGCGGTTCTGAAGGCTGTGCCGAAGGTACATTAACTGCGCCGAGGCTTCCTGATGGCATAGTTCGTAATTCCGAAGATTGTACCGGCGCTTTTGTTCCGTAAGAAGGAGTTTTCTGGTACGGAACAGTAGATGGCATTACAGCAGTTTTATCTATAAAAGTCAAAATAGTATTACCGACCTTTATTTTATCACCGTTTTCAAGCTGTGTCTTTCCGCTTATCTCTATATCATTTATAAAGGTTTTATTTGTACTTCCCAGATCTTCAACAAAGAAACTTTTTTCCTTACAGGAAATCCGGGCATGTTTTGTAGAAACCTGACTGTCAAAATCCACCACAATATCACTGTCAGGACTGCGGCCAATTTTAATAAATTCTTTATTTAAAGGAACAGATATGTTACCTTTTCCCGGTCTTTCATAAGTTAATTCCACATTGGAAGGAATTTTTATACTCTGAGGTACAGTGGGAGAATTTGCCGCAATTACAGTAGGCGGTGTTAATCCGGCAGCTGTAGGAGGGAAAGAATCATTTACCATTACAGTGCCGTCTTCTTCTGATGGATTCAAAAATGTAAAAAGAGTATTCCCGATTTTCACCTGACTGTTGTGTTTCAGTTCTTTTCTGGTAATTATCTGAACATTATTTACAAAGGTCTTATTTGTGCTGCCCAGATCTTCAATAAAAAATCTGTTTTGCTCCGATATAATCCTGGCATGTTTTGATGAAACCTGTGTATCATAATCGAGCAAAAGATCATTTCCTCTGTCACGGCCTATATTAATACACTCTTTATTCAGAGGAACAGTGAAGCGACCTTTCCCCTGTCTTTCATATATCAATTCTGCCGGCATAAAAACACCTCTATAAATAAAAGCTAGAAATAGATTCATTCTATAACAGTATTGAAATTACCTTCTCCAGGAAAGATTCAGTTTTATCTTTATAAATATCAATAAACAAT
>JBEHWP010000142.1:0-10644 GCA_040217665.1 Vulcanimicrobiota bacterium | reverse complement strand
CTTCTCCTCTATATATTATAACAGAAAAGAGATTATTTTTATACCATTACGTTCTAACAGGTTGTGCAGGAAGTAACTCCGAATTCATCTCCCTCTAAGCCTCCAGCTATAGAGGGAGTATTCTTCGGTTTTTTAGATAAATAATACATATCTACTCCCGTAACGTGTAACGCGTGACGGGAGGAATGATTTTATTGCATGCTTATGGTCGGGTCATCAAGATAATAAATTCCTGCATAGTTTCCTCTTGCCACCGTAAAATCTACACAACCATTGGATTGTTCTCTTCAAATGCACGGAGTTTGTTATTTGCTTTTAAACCTGTGAAAAGACAGTAAAGAACAAATACATGAAAACCTATGGCAGAGCAGGTCAAAAACCAGGAAAAACAGTAATCCGTCAAAGGCATACAATATCATACCTGTAATAAAAGCCCAGTTATATTTCTTCCTGGCAAGAATTCCAAAACCGGCAAAAGCACAGGCTACAAAAAGATCAAAACCGAGAGCAAGAAATTTTGCAACACCTCCGAAATGACCTGCAATACCATCTACCAGCTGTGTTACACCGAGACCTATAACAAAATTCAGATTACCTCCTGCCAGCATAATAACAGTGTTTACCAGAGAAAGGCCTGCAATCCAGAAAAACCAGTCAGCTCCGCCTTTAAACTGCCTTTCCAGATTTGCCCTTTCCCCCATGAGTTTTTGTTTTGCAAGGAACTGTTCCTTATCAACAGGAGATGTTTCTTCATTGTTAAATAATCTGTTCTCTTCCATATAAACAATCCTTTCTATAAAATTTTATTTCATCTCGCCGGGAACATGACGATCTGTTATATCCAGGTGTGTTTCCACTTCCTGTTCGATGAAAAGAGCCTGTTCCGGCTTATTGAGACCTGAAAGCAATGTAACCTTTCTATTATCTCCTTTCAAAATAGCATTTACACTGTACGTTCTGGTAATCCCATTTTTTCCTCTGCTGATATGTTCCTGGCTGTAAAGCTGTTCTAATTGAGCAGAATTTATATTATGTACCGCCGGCCAGGGTACAGGTCCGTGAGAAACAGACAACTCATAATCATTTACATCTATAAAGGTTTTATTAAAAAAACCTGCCAGTGTAGAATAAGTAATACCTATTCCGACTGCAACATGAAGGACAGGAAACAATAACATAACAGTATATGAAAATGGATCCTTTACGTAAACAGTCAGGGCAAAGTAATACCAGGTTATAAGAGAAACATCCCAGAAAATACAAAAAAAAGCCATAAATATATAAGAAGCATTATACCACTTCCTGGTAATTCTGAGCTGTCTTCCCAGATGTTCTACAGTTATACTGGCAGGCATAGGAACTTTCATGCCTATCTTTTTATCTGTAACTTCAGGTTCAAAAGAATCGTCAGCTTCATAATCTTTCTGATCTGCAAAAACTCTTCCGCGAAAATTTGGATGTTCCATGAAATTTACTACGGCATAGCAACTCCCACATTGTCCTATAGCTGTCTGAGGTTCTACGTCATAATCGGGAATCTCTATACCACAGTTTTTACAGTAATACATTTATAAGTTACTCCTTATTAATTAAGAACTTATTTATATATTCCTCCCGGAACATATCTATCTTTTATACCTAAATGTTTTTCAATTTCATCTTCTATAAAAAGAGCTTTATTTTTGAATATAAAAAATTTATTTACATACCTCTCCAGAAACACACATATCTTTTATACCGAAATATTTTTCCAGCTCATGTTCTATGAAAAGAGCTTCATTTACTTTCGTAAGTTCTTGAATAATTGGAATCTTTATATTATTTTCTTTTAAAATAGCATTTACTCTGTACATATAAAAAACTTTTCTTTTTCTCCGTCTGGTATATTCCTCACAGTAAAACTGAAGTAATTCTGAAGAATTAATCTTTTTTCCACCGTACCATGGTACAGGTCCGTAAGAAACAGTCAATTCATAATCAGTTACATCTATAAAGGTACTGTTAAACAAAAGAGCTACCATAGAATAGAGAAAAAGCAAAATCGGCAATAGAATAACAGGGAATAACACCATAAAGGGAAGAAGTAAATGAAATCCTACAATAAGAAATAGAATGAGACCAAGTAGTAGAGAGAAAAAAGAAGAAGAATTAAGCCATTTCTTAATAATCCTGATGTTTTTATCATTTTTTTCTATTTTCAAACCAGCAGGCACAGCAGATACTGCATTTTCTGTAATATTATATTTATCTGACGCCATTACAGCACTGCAATTCCGGCATATCACTGCACCTGTCGCAGGGTTTATATCATTATCAGGTATATCATTATTGCATACAACACACCTGTACATTATATTTACCTCCATAAAATGCGAATAATTTATTATCACGACAAAACAAAAAATATAAAGATTTCTTAAAAATATAATTTCAGTCAAATTTTTCAGTTATAATATTAACCATATGAATATATAAATCGTCTAATAATTTATTATAGTGTATTTCATAGCTTGTTAAAATTTAAATAATTCGTGCTCCGTAAAGCGTAATGGGTTATTACTCCTTCGCATCACGCATCACGCTTTACGCATTACGACGTTATTACTAACCTGAGCATAAGCACTTAATAAACGTTTTACTCCTGTCACGCGTTACGCGTTACGAGAGCATATATGTATTATTTATGCTTACCTCAGTAAATTATTAAAGAAGGTGTTATTTAATGGAAAAATATTCTATATGGCCTCTATTTCTGAGCATAATAATAGTCTTATTACTGAGTTGTAATATTGTTCAGAGTTATTCTAAAAATGAAAAAAGCAATTCCATAAGCCAAGTAACTGCTGTTACAGGCCAGTCAGACAAAGAGGAAATATTAATTACTGCCCTGGAGAATAAAAAAACGAAAGAAGAAAGAAAAAAAACACTAGAAGAAAACAAAGAAATTATTACACCTTCACTTGTTATTGTGTTGCTTAATAAAGCCCATGCTTCAGTTGACAACATGACTCTGTCTACCAGGAAATCTCAAGATATGGGCAAAATAGCCCTTGAAGTTGCCGAATTTACAGGAGATAAAATCAGTATGGCAAAAGCTCTGAAATACAATGCGTCTTTTGAGGTATTGGAAAAAAAAGACACTTACCCGCCATCTCTGCAGAAAGCACTTGAACTGTTTATAGAAGCAGGCGACAGAAAAGGTGAGGCATGCTGTTATTACCAGCAGGCAAAAATTTTCTACTTTACTTCAAATGAAACAGAAAAAGCTTCAGCTTTTCTGGATAAATCCATGAAAATATTTGAAGAAACAGGCGATGATTTATCTATCGGTGATTGTTATCAATTAAAAGGTCAGGTTTATAAGTCCCTGGGCGATAAAGACAGAGCCATAGATAATGTGAAAAAAGCCATTAAACTGTATGAGAAAAAAGGAGATACTATAAATATTCTTTTTTCCTATCAAGAAATGATTTATATCTGTATTTCCAGAGGCTTTTTAGAAGAAGCAGAACATTACCTTGAAATAAAGAAAAAATTAATAGATGAATTAAAACCTGAAGAACTCTTAGATTATTCCGGTAAAGATGAGGCATATAGATTCCGGGATAGTGAATTTAAAAGCAAAGAAAAATTGCTTGTTGATTATTATATGACTCTGGGACAATTATACTCTATTATGGGAAAATATGAAGAATCCATCAGAAGTAACAAAAAAGCCATAGAAACAGGGAGTAAAATGGACATGAGAAGCTTTTCGGAAATGTATGCTCTATGGAATTTAGGTGGACTTTACGGATCACTCGGCCAGAAAGACATGGCTTTAAAATATTATCTTGAAGCTGTGAATAAAAAAAACAGGGATGATGAAATAAATCTTATTGCTGCAAACTATATGCTTCTCGGTCATTTTTATTTAAAAGACATGAATGAACCTGATGAAGCCATGAAATACTATGAAATTGCCTTAAAAGAATCGGAAAAGATAGAAATGAACGTATTCAGAGATCAATACAAAGCACTCTGTATAAGATTTATTGGTCAGGTATTTATGGAAAAGGGAGATTTTGAGAGAGCCATAGAGAAATTACAGGAATCCATGAAGATTTTCGAAGAACTTCATAAAGATTTCGGCCATAATGAAACTTATCTTGTATGGAATTATGACTTACTGGGAAAAGCTTACCAGAAAAAATGTGATAACAAAAAAGCTCTTTTATATATGAATAAAGCCATAAAACTTGCAAAAGAGAGCCATATTCAGGGGAATATTTGCAGTGCTTATAAATATATGGGAGATTTTTATTTTGATAGGGAGAATTTTTCTATGGCTCTCGGTAACTATCTTGAAGCACTGAAGGTAGCGGAAGAAATCCGTTCTTCCCATCTGCTCTGGGAATATTATTTTACTGCAGGCAAAACCTACGAAAAACTCGGGAACCTGAAAGAAGCTTATAATGCCTATGATAATTCTATTAAAATAATAGAAAATATGAGACAGGAATTTAAAATAGAAGAATTAAAGAGAGATTTTATGCAGGATAAAATAAAGGTCTACGAACATATGATAGATATTCTCATAAAACTAAAAAAAGAAGAAGAAGCTTTTAACTGCAACGAAAGATGCAGATCCAGGGCTTTTCTGGATATACTTGCAAATCAAAAAGTAGATATCCGTCATGGAGTAAATCCGGCACTGGTACAAAAAGAAGAAGAGTTAACGAACAGAATTCAATTCCTTTCCAGCGATATAAGACAGGAAAAAGGGAAACCGGTCATTTCACAGAGAAGTGCTTTTATAGAAGAAAGAGACAGTACATTGAAAAAACTGAAAATTGAATACAGGCAGGTTATGGAAGAGATAAAAATGGAAAATCCCGAATATATGTCTCTTATAACTATTAATCCCTGTACACTTGAAGAAATTAAATCTTTTCTGGATAAAGATACAGTAATAGTCGAGTATTTCCTCGGAGAAAATATAAGTTACTGCTGGATTGCCGGTAATAATAGCTTTAACACCGTAATTATTAATCATAAGGAACATGATATAGAAAATCTCGTAAAGAAATATCGTGATGTTGCCTGTGACAACATGACTCCTGAAAAACTGAAAAGCAATGAATGGAAAGAAATTTCAGAGAAACTTTACACTATTCTCTTTAAAGATGTAGAGAAATATATGATAAATAAAAAAAGAATACTTATATCTCCTCATAAAATCCTTCACTATCTTCCCTTTCAGGTTCTTTCTGATCATAAAGGTACAATGCTTGTAGAAAAATACGATATATCCTATCTGCCATCGGCGAGTGTGTTAAAATACTGTCAGAAGAAAAATACTCTTAAAAAAGAAAAACTTCTCGCCTTTGATCTGGGTAATTTTAAACCAGATGAACTTCCATCTCTTCCCGGTACAGAAAAAGAAGTTAAAGATATAAGTAAATATTTTTCTGCCAGGGAAGTTTATTCAGGCAAAGACATGAGTGCGGAAATTTTATATAAAAAGGGGAAGGATTTTGATCTGCTGCACCTGGCAACCCACGGCATTCTGGACAAGAACTCTCCTCTCTTCTCTTCACTTGTTTTTTCTGACAGAAGATTGAATGTATATGAAATATTTGATCTTGATCTTAAAGCCTATCTTGTAACTCTGAGCGCGTGTAAAACAGGATTTTCCGAAGATGCTAACGGAGATGAACTTGTCGGACTATCCAGAGCCTTCATATATGCAGGAACTCCTACAATATGTTCAAGCCTGTGGGATGTATCTGACAGGGCCACATCTGAACTGATGAAAAGCTTTTATTTTCATCTCAGAGACAAAAATAAAACAGAATCATTAAGACTTGCCCAGTTAGATATAATGAAAAAATACCATCACCCCTTTTTCTGGGCTCCCTTTGTTTTAACAGGTGACTGGAGATAGGGTATAAAATTTTCTGATTATGAGAAGGAAAATCGTTATTTACTGAAGAATAATCAAACAAATATTTATTAAAGGAGGAATGATAAATGTCCCAAAAAACCATAGTAGCCCTTTTTATTTTACTCATCAGTTCTTTTATCTTAACAGCTTCCACAGGATATTCTGCTGAACCCTATCTCGGAACAGATCCTGTAATATCAGTTGTAGACAGTTATTTTCAGGCAGTAGGCGCAAAAGATTTCCATACAGCCTATTATCTCAGAAGCGAGTGCTGGAGAGACTGGACTTCCTTAAGAGCTTTTTCTGACAGCTGGAATAATAATGTAACAACCAGATTGGTAGACAGAAGTGCCTGCTGGAACGGTGAATGCAAAGCTGTAGTAAAAGTTAGAATATATACAGAAGATAATCACTGTAGCTGGTGTCAGAAAACTGCACCGAGATATTATTCAGGCAAAGTCTATCTTGTATATGAAAAATGCAGAAAAGCCTGGAAAATAGATGCCATAGCAATTGATGAAGAGATAAACGGAATTAATTTCGGAAAATAATTTTTATAACATAATAAAAAGCTTAAGGGGAAAAAACCTTAAGCTTTTTATTTTTTATCGACATATATCCAGAGCAAGTAAAGACAATAACTTTACAGTACTTTTAAAAGAAGCTTCATCAATATCAAATTCCGGAGTATGGCCTCTGAGTATTACTTCTTTGCCTGCCACTCCACTCAGATTGGCTCCCACCCCTATATTTGTAGCAAGACCACCTCTTTCCTGAACCCTTTTCATCATATAAGTAAAATCCTCGCTTCCTCCTTCAGAAGCAGAAGAGACAGAGGAAAAACCACCTGCTTCTTTTGCAACTTTTTCAACCCTTTCTGCAAGTTTTTTATCACTCTCTGCACTTCCGGCACTTCCCATATTTTTTATTTCAACCGTACAGTCATACATCATTGCAGAAGCTTTTAATACCTGTAAAGCTTTTTCATACATATAATCACTTACTTCATCATTTATTCCTCTTGTTTCTATAACCATGTGAGCCCTGTCACAGATTACATTTCTTCCTGTGCCGGCAATTAATTTACCTGCATTTACCCTTGTTGCACCCTTGCTGTGTCTCGGTATGGCATAAAGATTTAACACGGCAGATGCTGCTGCCATAAGGGCATTTTTACCTTCTTCCGGTTTACCTCCTCCATGAGCAGACTTACCTGTAAAAAAAGCGTCAAATTTCTGCGTTGCGAAATATCCGCTCATACCTGCAACTATTTCACCTGTTTTCCATTTACTTGAAATATGATGACCTATAAGATAATTCACATCATCAAGTATACCTGAACTCACCATGGATTTAGCCCCTCTTACTCCTTCTTCTGCAGGCTGAAAAATCAGTTTTACAGTTCCGTGAATAGAATCTTTCATTTCCATTAAAACCTCTGCTATACCAAGCCCGACGGCTGTATGGGTATCATGGCCGCAGCCATGCATAACACCTCTGTTTACAGAAGAAAAGCCATCCCTGAAAGGTATGTGTTCAGGACTATCACTTTCGACAAGGTCAAGACCATCCATATCGAAACGGAATGCTACTACAGGCCCTTCTCCCATCTCTAATATCCCGACAAGGCCGGTAAATCCGTCTTTAAATAATTCTATAAATTCCCTGTCTCCGCCCTGGTCTATGGCACGTATAAAGTGTGTTTCAAGCACTTCCTGAGAAGGAAGGCCCATTCTATCTTCACCATTTATAACCTCTCTGCCTGCTTTTAGTTTATAACCAAGTTGCTTCAGTCTTGCTGCCACAAGAGAAGCTGTACGGAATTCCGTCCATGCAGATTCCGGGAAGCGATGAAAATCTCTGCGATAGTAAATTATTTTTTTTTCAATTCTCTCCAGAATTTCCTCGACCATCATAAAAATCACCTTCTTATTTTTTTATAATATTATATATTAAAATTGTATTTTTTCCATATTTATGATATATATTATTAGAGTGATCAGTGATCAGTATTTCTGACTATGACTTAAAGAGATCATCATAGAAAGAGGTCATGTAACTATGAATCAAAATAAAGCAGATGAAATGGTTGCCAGGGGACTGGACTTTTTTCACCAGGGAAATTACGAGGAAGCAATTAAATGTTATGATGAAGCCATAGCATTCAGTCCGAAAAATACAAAAGCATGGATAAACAAAGGAAAAGCCTGCGCGGATCAGGGTAAATATGAAGAAGCAATAAGATGTTACGATAAAGCCCTGTATATTAATCCAAACTACATAAAAGCCTGGTACAACAGAGGTGTAGTTTTCGGTGATATGGGAAAATATGAAGAAGAAATAAAATGTTATGATAAGGTTCTGGAAATAGAACCAAAAGATGTTGATGTCTGGTATAATAAAGGTCTGGCACTGATCAGTCTCGGTAAATACGGAGAAGCGGCGAAATGTTATGATAAAACACTGGAACTGAATCCGGGATGTGTTGATTCATGGTATAACAAAGGTAAAGCTCTGGCACTTCACAGAAAATTTAATGAAGCAATCATATGCTATGACAGAGCCATTGAACTTAAACCTGAATATCTTAAAGATCTATGGTACAATAAAGGTGAAGCACTGGCAAATTTCGGGAAACATGAAGACGCAATTATAGCTTATGATACAGCCATAAAAATTGCTCCCGACTATGCATCTCCCTGGTGCGGTAAAGGTAATGTATTCTATGCACAGGGAAAATATAAAGAAGCAGCCACATGTTATGATACAGCATTAAAGATTAAACCGGCATATGCAGAAGCATGGTATTACAAAGGTCTCGTAATGAACGAACTCGGGAAACATGATGAAGAAATAAAATGTTATGATGCAGCTATAAATATTAATCCTTTATATGCAAAAGCTCTTTACAGCAAAGGATTAATCATGGCAGTTCAGGGAAATCACAGGGAAGCTATTGCATGTTTCGATAAAGTTTTACTCATAAATCCGGAAGATTATCGTATTTACACCGATAAAGGTAAATCTCTGTCCGCTCTTGGAGATTATGAAGAGGCAATCAAGTGTTTTAATAAAAGTCTGGACCATTATCCTGATGATGATTTTATCTGGTATGATAAAGGTAAAGCTCTGTCGTCTCTGGAAAAATATGAAGAAGCACTTGAGTGTTATGAAAAAACATTGAGTATTTATCCGGACCATGCCTATGCGCTGTATAAAAAGGGAACAACCCTGTTTTCTATGGGAAAATACAGTGATGCTATTAAATCTTTCGATAAGGTTCTGAAAGTTGTTAAGGATGATTACATGGTTTATTATGATAAAGGCAGAGCACTGGCATACATGGAACAACATGGCGAAGCAGTTAAATGTTTCAATAAAGCTTTAAAAATAAATCCCGGCCATACTGACTCCTGGAACAGCAAGGGAGAAAGTTTAATAATGCTAAAAAAATTCACTTCTGCCATCGAATGCTATAATAAAGCAATAGAATTAGCTCCTTCGTCAACGATAGCTCTCTGCGGTAAAGGCCTGGCTCTGTACAAACAAAAAAAATATGAAGATGCGCTGGAATATTCAGAGAAAGGTCTTGAACTGGAACCGGGAAATCTTTCTCTGGAAGATCTTCATAAGAAATGCATTAATAAGCTTGCAGTTAATTACGGATATATTAAGTGAGGGTTGAGAGTTGAAGGTTTAAAATTACTCTTCAACTCTCAACTTATTATAGCTGCTCATTGTTAAAATAATATCACTTCTACCATCTCACCTTTTTCAAGAAGATCAACCAAAGCTGGAATTTCTATATAACCGTCTGATTCTGACATACTTGTTATGGCTCCCGACGTTTTAAAAGCAGATTTAACCTCTCCATTGACTATTTTCACAGTGAGAAATTGATGTCTTCCCAGAGTGGAAGTAATCCTTTTAAAAAGCGGCAATTTCACTTTTCTTATAATCTCTTCAGGAAGATGGCCCATTTTCCTGAAGATGGGTACCAGCATAATATATGCATTGGACAGGCATGAAGAAGGATTTCCCGGCATTCCGAAGACTATTGTATCATTAATTTTCCCGAAAAGAGTGGGCTTGCCGGGTTTTACTGCTATACCATGAAACAAAACCTCTCCATGACGGGATATTGCTTCTATTATAACATCCCTCTCCCCTACCGAACTGCCCCCTGAAAATATGATACAATCGACATTCTCATATAACCTTATAACTTCTTCTATTTTTTCTATTTCGTCTTCAATTATCTCTTCATGGATAAAAGCGTTTACGCCATGAGAAGTCAGGACAGCATGGAGTGTATAGGAATTCACATCATAAATCTGTCCTGTTCCAAGTGTCGCTCCGGGAGTTTTCACTTCATTTCCGGTAGTTATAATAACTACTTTCGGTTTTCTGTAAACGTCAACATATTCCATACCGAGAGCTGCCAGAACACCTGTTTTTGAAGGTGTTAGAAAATCACTTTTTCTTAAAACGACAGAACCTTTTATGATATCTTCTCCTGAAGGTGAAACATTCTGTCCCGGGTATACAGGTTTATAAACAAGTATATCTTCTCCGTCTTTTTCAGTATCTTCTACAATAACTACCGAATCTGCCCCTTCCGGTATCATGGCACCTGTAGCGATTTGCGAACACTCACCGGTTTTTACGGTACAGACAGGTTGCATACCTGCATGTATCTTATCAACACATTTCAGTTT
>JBEHWP010000141.1:0-10665 GCA_040217665.1 Vulcanimicrobiota bacterium | reverse complement strand
TTATACAGACTCCTACCATCGATGAAATTTTACATCTTGCTGAAGATATAAAAAAAGATATAGGGCATATTATATTCAGCAAAATAATAGATAAACTGGATAAAGATGAAGTAAAACTATTAGAATTATTATCATTTTTGCGGGTTCCTGTAGATATTCAGGCTATAACAAAATTAACCTGTGATGAATATTTAACTAAAAGTCTGCTGTCTCTGGAAGAAAAAATACTTATAGAAAAGAATGGAACAGGGCGATATTATATGCATTCCATATTAAGGGAATTCATATATAAAGATATTGAGGCACATAATAAAATTTGTATTCATAACCTCTGCGGCGATTATTTTACACAATATGCTCATGATCTATCATATTTCAGGGAGGCTTTTTATCACTATCTTAATGCAAACGAAAAAGAAAAAATGAGTAGAATTTTTCAAAAAATTATGGGAAAAATGTGTTCATATGGACTATATGATGAATTCATGGAAAAGTTAGAGCTTATTGGAACAAATATAACTCCTGACATGAAAATTATGAAAGCAAATGTACTGTCAATTACAGGCAGAGGTAGAGAAAGCCTTGAACTCCTGGAGGAGGTAAAAAAAGAAGTGAATGATAAAAAATTACTTGCAGAAATTTATACATCTCTGGCAGGAGCTTATTTGAATATGGGATATTTAAAGCATGCTATAAAACTTTATAATAATCCTCTCAGATTTTTTCAAAAAAATCAGGATATAACAAGGATAAGTAAAATTACAAATTACCTTGCTTTTATCTATAGTTATCGTGGAGAAATAGATAAAGCTTTAGAATTTCAAAAAGAAAGTTTTACCCTTGCACGAAAAGAACATAATGAAACAGGCATTGCACATTCTTTAAGAGCAGAATGCTTAATATTACTTGAACAACAGGAATTTAAAAAAGCTCTGGATGTATCAGAAGAATGCCTCAGAATTGCAAAAAAAATCGGTTCCATCCGCCTTATTGCGTGGGCTACCGATAATAAAGGAAAAACTCTCCTGAACTTAAACAGATATAATGAAGCAGGGGAATGTTTTCTACAGAATCTATCTGCAGGTAAAAAAGTAAAAGATACACTGATAATGGCATTTGCTTATTCCGGTCTCGGTGAAATACTTTATGAAAAAGGCGATAATAAAAAAGCAGAAAAATTTTTCAAACAAAGCATTAAAAATTATGAACTTCAGGAAAATTATCTCGGAGTTGCCAGAGTAGAATATTCACTGGCACTTATTGCCGAAGAAAAAGGAAATATCCAAAAAGCTCTTAATATTTATTTAACAGTCCGTGACAAAGCCAGAGAATACGGTTTCCCAAAATTAGAAATAAGAGCTGTTACTAAAATTGCACAGCATATACTGCACAGAGGAGATATAAATAATGCATTAAACTACCTGACAGAAATAAAACGAACAATTCCGAATGATTATTTTACAAGAGAGCAACTTGAAATACATCTTTTGCTGGCAGAGATATATTTTAAAAAAAATGAACCGGAAAATCAGGAAAAAGCCTTCAGAGAAGCCTTTGCTCTTTTTGAAAAGAGCAAGGATATATATGGTATTACTAAAACCAGCTTCTTTATAAATAAAATTTCATCGAAAGGGAAAGAAAAATATCTGGATAAAGCAAAACAATATCTGGACAGGTTAACAGGGAGCCAGAAAAGAGATGTGGAAGCATTTATAAAGCAATTAGACATAATCTGCACAAAGAGATTTATTGTAAAAACTACTAATAAAGAATCTATAGTTAATTCTTATGAACTTGAACAAATAAGAAATAAAAAACATGAATTTGATTTATGGATTGATATACCCACCAGAGAAGCTTTTGAAAAACATAAAGGGAGGATTGATATATTTAAAAAACCGACTATTCTGTCAGTTTTACTTACACTTTTGCATGAACCGGGAAAAAGATTTACTTCTGAAGAGCTATATAAAAAAGTCTGGGAATGGCAATATGAATGGGAACATGGCGGAACAGAAGTCAGAAAAAACATATCACGTCTCAGAACATTAATTGAACCTGATAAAAATAACCTCAAATATATATTATTGGAAGAAGCCTTTTTAAAAATGAAAGGCAAATATTACTTCAATAATGATGCAAATTTTTGTTTTATTGAAGAACTGATATTTTTCTGTAACTACTCACCGGAGTTCATAGATTAAAATCATAGTAATCGATGACACAAGGTTTATATATAAAAATTGAGAGTGTAAGATATTTTGTGTAACGTCACAGCGAAGTATGGATTTAATATAAGTTTACACGAAATTTATGACATGATCCCCAAAAACAATAAAAAGACAGGAACTTATCTGGAACTTGAATGACACATCACTTATGTAGTAATATAGAATAGGCAAAAATACCTTTCCTTATGTCAATGACCCCGCCCACAAGGGGACGGGGCTTGCAGTAAAAACTGTAAGTTCTCACATTGATTAGAGGCATAAGGAATAATATTCTTTATGCAGCAGTTATTCAGGAGAGATACATACACACCTGCGGATATCTCTCACGTCCAGTCAGCTCTGTGGTTTTAAGTTAAACAGTCCTGTGGGGTAGGGACAGTGCTTAAAGCTTAAAAACCCTGAATAACACCTCGATGGGAGCCAACCGGTTTTAAAAGGTTCCGGAGTAGAACTTGAGAGTATCTATTGGAAAAATCTTTTAGTAAGGAGTAATCTACTTGTATACTTTTGTTTATGTATTAAATCAAAGAGGAAAAGCTCTAATGCCCTGTTCACCCTATAAAGGGAAAAAACTCTTAAGAGAAGGCAAAGCAAAAGTAGTAAATAGAACTCCCTTTACAATTCAGCTTACTATTGCAACAGGAGAGACAAAACAGGATGTTACTCTGGGAATAGACAGCGGGTATCTCCATATTGGACTATCAGCAATCACAGAGAAAGAAGAATTATTTTCAGCATCAGTTATATTAAGGAAAGATATAGTTAAATTGAATTCAGAAAGAAGTAGTTATAGAAGATGTAGAAGAAGCAGAAAAACCTGGTACAGACCGGTAAGGTTTCTAAACAGAAATAAAGAAGAAGGGTGGTTAGCCCCTTCATTACAACACAAAGAGAATAGCCATAAAAGAATTATAGAAAAACTTGAAAAGATATTACCTGTTAATGATATAATCATAGAAGTAGCAAATTTTGATATACAAAAAATTAAGAACCCTGAAATAGAAGGTGTAGAATATCAAAATGGAGAACAGAAAGGTTTCTGGAATGAAAGAGAGTATGTCTTATATAGAGACGACCATACCTGCCAGCATTGCAAGGGAAAATCTAAAGATAAGATACTTGAAATTCATCATTTAGAAAGCAGACAAACAGGAGGTAATAGAACTGATAATTTAATAACTCTCTGTAAAACCTGTCATAAGAAGGTATCATCCGCGAAAATTACTCTGACAGTTAAACCTTCTAAAGGTTACAGAGAGGCAGGGTTTATGACGACTATAAGATGGAAATTACTCTCCTCTCTAAAAGAAAGAGGAAGAAACGAAGTTCCCCTTCAGGGAAAACTTTCATATACTTATGGTTATATTACAAAAAAGAAGAGAATAGAACTGGCAATTCCAAAATCACATATTAATGACGCTTTTGTTATAGCAGGAGGAAAAGAACAACGTAGAAGTAAGTCTTATTCAATAATACAACACAGGAGACATAACAGGTCATTACAAAAAAACAGGTCAGGTTTTAAACCTTCTATTAGAAAGAAAAAATATCCTTATCAGCCTGGAGACAGGGTAAAACTGGCAGGTGAAATCTGCATTGTTAAAGGGGTTTTTAATTATGGAAATTGGGTTAGATTAAAAAATAGAAGCGGAACGATTAGAAATGTGGCAACCAGGAAAATAGAACTGATTAAATATGGCGGAGGATTTTCTTTTGAATATTAAATCCACTAAACATTGTAAATACAATATTAATTAGCATATTGTATGGTGTTCTAAATATAGATATAAAGAACTTATTGAAACTATTTGTAATAATTACGAATATGAATTACTCAATATAGAGATAATGCCTGACCACGTCCATTTATTTATATCAGTACCACCTTATATAGCACCAACAGATATTGTAAAAACTATTAAGAGTATTACTGCTATAGAGCTATTTAAAAATTATTCTGACTTAAAGACCAACAAATTTAGGGGGTCTGGTCTGTGGAGCAAGGGCTATTATGTTGGAACTGCAGGCACTGTAACTGCTGATACGATACATAGGTATATTGATGAGCAAAAAAACAATCTGTGAACAGAGGCGTGCCAAACAGGGGCGACCACAAGGGGACGAGGTTTTATGGCACGATTCTATAAAGGAGACAGATAAATGACATGTAAAAAAAAGAAGAAGAAAGATAACGGCAGATATACTGATACACTGGTAACTGAAACGAAACTGTCGGAAGAGGGAGAATTAAAGTTATATACGGCAGAATACAAGATTAATATCCTCAAAGAAGCAGAATCACTGCGTCATCCCGGAGAACTTGGAGAATTATTGCGAAGAGAAGGGCTTTTTTCATCACATCTGGCTACATGGTACTGGCAGAGAGAAAAAGGAGAACTGGGAAATAAAGAGAAACAGGAAGAAAGCATAAAGGATACGGTGGCAAAAAAAATAGATGCACTGGAAAAGGAATTCTACAGGGAAACTGAAAAAATCAAAGGATGTCTCGAAAAAAGAATAGAGAAACTGGAAAGAAAAAATAAGGAATTCAAAATAGAACTGGAAAAAGCCAATTTCATCATAGAAACTCAAAAGAAAATCATTGCAAAATTAAGAGCTTCCGAAAAATACAGATAAAAAATCCTCTGGAAAATTAATTAATTTTATTACCAGGTCTGACATCCCATCAAACTTCAAACTTCTGATTTAACATGTTTTTCTTTACTCTATTTAATATTTCTTCTTTTACGGTATTCTTTTTTGAAATTTCTTCCAGCAGTGAAAGTTTACTATCGATTATGGAACTGTCATTTTTAAAAGAAGTAGGTTCCGGCATAGGAACATAGCATGTACGAAGAGACGGCGTACCGGAAGGTGTCTGAGATGGAACAGCAGTGGGAGTATGTAAAACAGCAGGTTTATAACAGGTAACGAAAGGAACATCTTTATCTTCTGTTTTTTTTGCAGGTGTAATCTGTGGAACTACAGTATAGCAGGTCGGTAAAATAGTATTCGGATTCACAGGAGGAGTATAGACAGGTGGTACAACTACATAGCAGGTAGGTGCAGGAGGTGTTCTTTCATCTCCGGGAGTTCCGGAAGGTGTAGAAACAGTACCGGGAGTAGCGGTATTTTCAGACACAGATAATTCTGTCGGAGTAGTCGTTCCTGCAATTGCCTGGTCATGGGTTTTACAGGACGTAAAAAAACCGGCCAAAAAAGCCATCATAATAGAAAGAGCTACAAAAAATTTAGACTTCAGGCTTTTCCTTTCAGAAAGGGCTGGATTAACTTTTATTTTAAATAAGAGACAGAATATGGCTGCTAAAGCAGCCACTGCCATGATTATTACAGCGGTAATTTTAGTCAAATTAAAAACCTCCTTTGATTTGTAACGCGTAACGCGTAAAGGGTAAAATTACCCTGGTTACTAACACTCACCATTGACTTTTCACTCTTCACTGTATCAGGCGGATTAATTTATAAAAATTCTCATTTAACTGCTACATAACAGTAAATTTCATTGTTATCTATTATATTCTTCACCACGAAATGTTCCTTTTCCAGCAAAGAACACATTTCCTGTCCATCAGGCAGATAATCGGTATTCACAGGACCGTCTATTTTCTTATGTATGTCATTTATTTTATCCCTTCCCTGTGAATGGGCGATCACAAGAATTCCCCGGGGATACAAAATTCTTTTTATTTCAGCAAGGGTATGAGCAGGTTCTTTAAAATGGGGAAATACGGAATAACATATTACCCTGTGGCATGATTCATCTGCAAGAGCCATATGCTCTGCCATACCCTGAACATATGAAATCCCTGAAGATGAATGTTTTTTTCTGGATATATAAAGCATATTTTCCGATATATCCATAGCTATAACCTGTCCTTTACTCCCGGTATTCTGCAAAATTCTTTCCAGAAGAATACCTGTTCCACTTCCTACATCCAGGACAGTATGACCCGGTTTTATATTTACATTTTCTATAATCACATCCAGTTTAAAAGGATCGTGAAATGCTATATTATCCCATTTTTCTGCCTGAGCATTAAAAAATTTTCTCACATGCAAAAACCTCACAATATCAGATTCTTATTACGTGCCTTTTGAACCATTACAAATACAGGCACAAGAGCAAACTGACATATTATACCGGGTAAAGAAGCTAAAAGAACACCTGTAAATAAATATCCCATAGAAACCTTTATGCCGAATAAAGGTAATATAAGAAAATACATAATACCATAGGCCAGTCTGGAACATACCATTGAGAGCAGTACAGTCAGATATATATTTAACCTTCTAACAAAATATCCTGCCATATATCCATAGACACCGAGTTCAAATATCATGGCTATAACAAAAGGGAAAGGCGGCATACCCGTTAAAAGAGAACTTAACATGGGAGCCAGCGTACCTGCTATAAGCCCGGAAACACTGCCTGTTGAAAGTCCTGCCATAAGTACAGGTATATGCATTGGTAGAAACGTTTTTCCAAGGCCGATAACATGAAAGAAAGAAGGTAACAGTATGGCCAGAGCTATAAATAAACCTGTAAGAACAATCTCTCTGGTTTTCATAATACCTTTTCTTCAACTGTCTCGACTGAAAGAGTATTTTCGTGAGATCCGGATAAAAATCCTGCCCATTTTATAATAGAATCTATTATTATAATACAGAGAGCAACGATCATTATAACAGTAAGGAAAATATTCAGATAACTGTGTATGGGAAGAAAATTATCCCTTATACTGAGATAACCTGCAGATATTGTAGTGATACACATAAATATCATAGGCACGAGTGTTATAGCCATATATTTTGCTTTTCCGAGTTTTATTATTATAGTCGTTCCTATACAGAGTGCTATGGCAGAAAGTAACTGATTCGCAATACCAAACATAGGCCATATAGTGGATATATTACCTGTATAAATAAAATACCCCCAGCTTAATACAACCAGGGCGCTGCATATTATCGTTCCCGGCATCCAGTCGGTTTTACTGAAAGGACCATAGATTTTACCGAAAGCTTCCTGAAAGAGAAATCTGGCAACTCTTGTACCGGTATCTATTGTAGTAAGAATAAAGAGAGCTTCAAACATAATGGCAAAATGATACCAGTAACTCATAAATCCGTAGAGACCCGGAATTGCCGAAAAAATCTGTGCCATACCGACTGCCAGAGATACTGCTCCCCCCGGCCTTCCTGCAATATTTTCTCCTACTTCTGCCGACAACTGGTTGAGATGAACAGGAGTAAGTCCGAGAGTGGCAAATTTTTCAGGAGAAACATTTATGGCAAAATAATCTGCAGGCACAAGGGCACATGCAGCAATAAGAGCGGTAAGAGAGACAAAAGCCTCTGCAATCATTGCTCCGTAACCTATAAAGATAGCATCAGATTCTTTACCTATCATCTTAGGTGTTGTTCCGCTTCCTATAAGGGAATGAAAACCTGATATGGCACCACAGGCTATTGTTATACAAACAAAAGGAAATACATGGCCGGGAATTATGGGGCCTCCGCCGTGGATATACTGTGTTACAGCCGGTATCTTCAGATCAGGGCGAACTATTATGATACCGATAGTAAGAAAAGCTATAGTGCCGAGTTTCATATAGGTGCTCAGATAATCTCTCGGACAGAGAAGCATCCATACAGGTAAAACAGAAGCTATGAATCCGTACAATACTATGGCAAGAGTCACACCGTTTTTATCCATAGTAAATATAGCTTTCAGAGGGCTTTCAGGGATATATTTACCGAATATGACAGCCAGAAGAAGACAGGTAACGCCTATTACAGTGGCTTCCTTTATTTTACCTTTTCTGAAACGATACATATAAAGGCCCATAAATAAAGCTATAGGAATTGAACAACCAATCGTGAATACTCCCCACGAACTTTCATTCAGGGAATTGACTACTGCAAGACCAAGGCCTGCAAGGGCAATCACAATAATAAATATAACAGCAATAGCAGTAGTAATACCTGACACTGCTCCAACTTCTTCACGTGCTATCTCCGCCAGAGATCTGCCTTTATGTCTTATAGAGGCAACTAAAACAACCATATCATGTACTGCTCCTGCCAGAACGGAACCGATAAGTATCCACAGTAATCCGGGAAGATAGCCGAATTGAGCTGCCAGAACGGGCCCGATAAGAGGCCCGGCACCTGCTATGGCAGCAAAATGATGGCCGAAAAGAACCCATTTGTTAGTGGGGAAATAATTCTGACCGTCATTAAGAAGATGGGAAGGTGTACGTCTTCTATCGTTCAGTACCAACACTTTTGCTGCTATAAAACTTGCATAAAATCTGTAGGCAAGGATAAAGATACATAAAGAACCGATAATTACAGGCAAAGCGTTCATAATGTTTACAGACTCCTAATTTACAAAATATACTAAAATACTATACTTTTGCACTTTTTTATAATTTCCTTGTTTTTACTGACTTTATAGTTAAAAAAGTATAGTAAAATAATATCATGAGAAAATCTTCCTGGAAATAAATTTTATAATCTCTCCGAATATCATTACTGTAAAGGCAAAGGACACTACTATAGCCCACTGATATGTATCAAGGGGCTTTGTCTCAAACGGTTCATGGAAAAGATGATAATAGAGAACTATAAAGGTAAGACCCATTGCCACACCTGCACTTACAATCAGCCACTTATTGCCTGTGAGACCTGTGCTGAAAATAGATTCATTTAAGGATCTGCAATTAAAACCATTGAAAAGACGGGCTACTATTAAAGTAACAAAAAACATTGTTTTGGCCAGATCATCATCTACCACGGGAGAGACTATGGCGTAACGATAAACTCCGATAGTGGCCAGAGACATCCATAATCCTACTGTTCCTATATAAAGGAGAGATCTCTTGTTTAAAATCCCTTCTTTCAGATTTCTGGGAGGCCTCTCCATAATTCCATGTTCCGGAGGTTCTACTCCCAGGGCAATAGCCATAAGACCGTCCATAATAAAATTGATAAATAAAATCTGCACTGCCACAAGAGGAAAATCTCTGAACAGGAGAATGGAGATTATCATGGCAAATACTGTTCCCATGTTCCCGCTGAGTAAAAAAACCAGGTATTTTCTTATATTTTCAAAGATACTTCTACCTTCTTCCACGGCAGAAACAATAGAAGCAAAATTATCATCTGTAAGGATCATATCAGATGCTTCCTTGCTTACATCTGTACCTGTAATACCCATTGCAACACCTATATCTGCTTTTTTCAGAGCAGGTGCATCGTTGACACCGTCTCCCGTCATGGCAACAACATGTCCTTTATTCATAAAAGCATTTACAATACGAAGTTTATGGGAAGGAGAAATTCTGGCATAAACCTGTGTATCTTCAACTGTACTGTCAAATTCTTCATCGGAGAGTTTATCCAGTTCCACACCTGTAAGGGCTCTGTCATTTTTCATAAGGCCCAGCTCTTTTGCCACTGCCACAGCAGTGATTTTATGATCACCTGTTATCATTACAGGTTTTATACCTGCATGTTCACAGACCTTTATTGCATCTTTCACTTCAGGTCTGGGAGGATCTATCATGCCTGCAAGTCCTGCAAATACCATGTCTTTCTGTGCATGTTCAAGTGTATCTTCGGAAGAAATCTTCTTGAAAGAAAGAGCCAGAACTCTGAGTGCATCTTCACCAAATTTTCTGCCTGCCATTAAAATCTCTTTTCTGTCATTTTCTTTCAAAGGTACTATTTGACCGTTCTGATACATAAAATTACAGTTATCTATAATAATCTCCGGAGCACCTTTTGTGAAGGCATATTCACCGTCAGGAAATCTGTGGGATGTTGTCATTTTTTTTGTTTCCGATGAAAAAGGTATTTCTCCTGTTCTGGGTATTTCTTTTCTTATTTCGTCAGAATTTATACTTCCCTTACAGGCTATTACAACAAGGGCACCTTCTGTAGGATCTCCTATTATTTTCCATTCACCTTCTTCCTGCTTTAAGTGTGTATCATTACACAGAACACCTATTTCAAGAAGTTTTTTCAGATCATCATCGGGAGTAATCTTTTTTTCTCCTGTAAAAAAATCTCCCGTCGGATTATATCCTGTTCCGGTCACAGTTATTACCTGGCCGCCGCAATAAATCTTTCTTACAGTCATGGCATCCTGTGTAAGAGTTCCTGTTTTATCACTGCATATTACAGTAGTAGCACCCAGTGTTTCAACAGAAGGAAGGGATCTTATAAGAGCCCTCCTTTTTACAAGTCTTCTTACACCCAGTGCAAGGCTTATGGTAACAACTGCAGGAAGTGCTTCAGGAATAACGGCCACAGCAAGAGCAACTCCCCATATGAACATTTTCTGTATCTCTTTTCCCATGATAACACCAAAAGCAGCAATAATGGCGGCAAGAATTAAAGAAAATATACC
>JBEHWP010000140.1:0-10692 GCA_040217665.1 Vulcanimicrobiota bacterium | reverse complement strand
AGAGCTAGAGCATCACCTCTATGGTGTCTCCATCCGGTATAACTTAGTCACGCGACTTCTGGTCTAGTCAATCTGAGCTTACAGCGAAAGCCTGCAAGCCCCCGCTATACCGCAGGAGCGGTTAGCGGTGGGTGGTTGACTGCAATAATCATTTCATCAGGGTAATTACGATCATGTTTAATAATTACAACATTTGCATCTTTACAGGTCAATGTTTTTATTTCACCTGTTTCCAGATCCAGTCTGAAGAGGAGAAAGTTTTTAAGACCTGTTTCATCGTAAAGATAAAGAATAGAAGTGTTATTATGCCAGAAATAATTACTTATACATTTCTGTTTTACGCTGATAACCGTTCTGTCATCCTCTTCTCCTGCAGTTTTAACCCGGAAATTAAGTAAATTATTTTCCAGAACCTGATATATGACTCTTTTCCCGTCAGGAGATATTCTGGGATTGGTTTTTAAAGAGTCAGCAAATAATATTTCTCTCGGTATAAAATCAGACCATGGGGGAAACATATAATTTTCCAATGTACACCTCCGGCAAATTATAAAACTATATGTTTTTTACAATTTCTATATTATCTCCATGCTTTATAGTTCCGCCACTGAGAATCCTTACGAATATTCCTTCCCGCGGCATAATACAATCACCCACTGTATGATATATAATACATGGGCTGTGACATTCTTTACCAATCTGCGTTACTTCACATATGGCAGTATTCCCGAGTTTTAACTTTGTACCGACAGGTAACGATATGAGTTCTATGCCCTCTGTAACGATATTTTCTCCGAAAACTCCGGAAGGTAAATCAATGCCTTTATTCCTGATTTTTTCTATACTTTCCGATGCAAGAAGACTCACCTGTCTGTGCCATGGCCCGCCATGGGCATCTTCTTTCAGACCGAAATTTTCTATAAGTATCCCTTCGGGAATTTCTTTTTTTGCCGTACCTTTTTCTTTACTGATACATACTGCTATTATTCTGGCCATAAAAAATTCCTTTCTCTTTTTATTAATATCACTATATTTTTGCACTTTTTAATCAGAGTCTTACGCTATGTTACAGGTAAAAGGCAATCTACGAAATAAGGGAGGGAAATTCTGTAAATGTATAACATATCGATATATAGAATAAACCTTTCACCGGTTACTGCTCACTTTATAATTTCCGCTTTTTCCGCCTTTTTTTTCTGCAAGATAGATATTTCCTATAGTCATATCTTTTGTGAGAGCCTTGCACATATCGTAAATAGTAAGAGCCGAAACTGCCACTCCTGTAAGAGCTTCCATTTCAACTCCCGTTTTTCCTGTTGTTTTCACCTGGCATGTAATAACAATCTTATGTTCCTGTAATTCAAAATCTATATCTCCTGATGTAATAAAAAGGGGATGGCAGAGAGGAATAATATCAGATGTTTTCTTCAAAGCCATTATGCCTGCCAGCCTTGCTGCTTCCAGGACATTTCCTTTTATTATCTTATTTTCCTTTATCCTGTAAATCACATCTGACGGAATATCTATCTCTCCCATGGCTATGGCTACTCTTACAGTATCGATTTTTTCCGTAACATCTACCATTTTCAGGGAACCATCTTCACTTAAATGACTGAACATATCAACCTCCGATTGAATACATAGAGATATTGCCTCTGCCTGTATGATGGAATGGTTTTTCCATTATGGCTTTCTTTATAGTATTTTTTAAAAGTTCTTTGTTATTATTAGTTAAAAAATCTTTCAGATTATAACTCTTCGAGTCCATAAGACATGGCAGAATATCTCCTGTAGAATTCATCCTTATTCTATTGCAGAAATTACAGAACATATGACTCACAGGTGAGATAAAACCTGTTATGGTTTCTTTATTATGACGCCTTATAATATATTCCTCTGCTATATGTGACCTCTGAGTCATAGCAGTAAAGGAAAATTCTCTTTCCAGGATTTTCTTTATCTCCGATGTGCTTATATAAAAAGGATAATAAATATTTGTTCCCATATTCATAAATTCTATAAAACGAATTTCCAGATTTCTCTCAAGACAGAAATTAACGATAGAAGAAACTTCATCGTCATTTATCCCTTTCATAAGGACTGTATTTATCTTTACAGGAAAAAATCCTGTATTCAAGGCTCTATCTATACCTGCCAGAACCTGTTTGAGTTCATCTCTTCCCGTTATACGGCGGAATTTTTCTCTATTCAATGTATCAAGGCTGATATTTAATCTTTTTATACCTGCTTCTTTGAGCAATTTGGCTTTTTCTGGCAGGAGTATTCCGTTTGTGGTAAGGGTCAGTTCTTCAAGCTTATCTATGGATCTCAAAAGAAAAACAAGTTTTTCCATATCAGGTCTTACAAGAGGTTCTCCTCCTGTAAGCCTTATTTTTCTTATACCGAAGTCTTCGACACAGATGGAAGCAATTTCTTTTATCTCTTCATAAGAGAGTATGTCTTTCCTATTTTTCTTTACTATCCCTTCAGGAGGCATGCAGTAAATACATCGCAGATTACACCGATCTGTAATTGATATTCTCAGATAATTTATCTGTCTTTTCCATTTATCTATCATTGTAAGGACCTACATCATAGTTACAGTTTATATCGTGACGCGTAACGCGAGGATACTAATCTTTCTAACAATTTTCCGGAGTTATTTTTATTGCGATACTAAAATAAACAGTGAGCAGCGAAGGGATAAACTCCCATCACTACTCACTGCTCACCACTCACTATTTCTGCACGACAAAAACCGGCTCTGGTCCGAGCTTGAACACTAAAAGTCCCTGATCTGCTCTTACCTCTTCTACTGTAACCTGCCCTTCAGATCCTGTTATAAGAGAAGTTACATTGTAGACCTTACCCTGTTCCGCTCCAATTCTTACAGTTTTAACATCTGTTCCGTCATTCCAGAAAATATAACAGGGACGCCCTCCTTTTACAAAGGCATAACCTGACACATCATGTTCAAGACCGGTAAATATTTGATTAAATTTAGCACCGGCAAGTAATTCTGCAAGTAATTTATATGTATAAAATGAAAGTTTTTTTGTCTCATCCTCTCCGTTAAGGAGACCTGAATAATTGTAAAAAGTATCTAAATGACCGAAATGAAGAGTCTGAGGCGGATCATCTATGAATTTACTCCAAAAAACAGCTTTAACCCCTTTTGATACAGGAACAATAAGACTTTTTACAAGATATATGGCCTGTTCTTTTTCAGACACAGTAACATAATTAACACTTTCTCCACCGGAGAAATAATCACGGGGACTTCCTGTATAAATTGAATTACCTGTAACCCAGAGGGATGAATCTTTATATCCGTATTCATAAAGGCGTTTTTTAACAATATCCAGTCCGGAACCAAGAGGTTTATAAGTAAGACTGACATTCACAGTAGCATTGGTTGTTCCACCGTAATGATGAAAATCCACTCCGTCAAAGTAATTTTTTATACCATCATTCTGTGTTTCCCTGTCTTCAAGACTTCTGAGATTATCAAAAAGCTCTACAAACCATCCGTCTTTCTCAAAAGGTTGTCCTGTTATGGGATTGAATTCTCCTCCTTTACCCCATGCAGCCAGTTCAGAAGATCCTCCAAGTATAAGACATGCTTTCGGGTTGGCCTGTATCATAGCCTGTTTTGTCCATCTGAGAAGAACGGCATAATTTTCTACTGTGTCTGACCACTGGCGCTGTCCGAAGGTATTATCTGCACTGTCGGGCTCACTGCCGAGTTGAAAATATTTTATTTTAATGGCCATAGATGAATCTGCTACTCCGTCGGCATCATACCTTTCAACGGCAGTTTTTATAAATGTCATATATCGTTCCTTATCTGAAGGGAGAACATTGGGAACCACTGCAGGAGTAGGAAGAACCTGATTGTGTCCCATCTGATAATCCCATAAAGGTACACCGAGAATATTGACAATTAAATTGAGGTTTCTCTGTGTGGCTTTCCCATAGAATTTATCCAGCTTATCCCAGTTGTAAAACCCTCTTTCTGTTTCAACATTATCCCACTTTAAATCGGCAAAGCCTTCAGGCTTCAGCCAGAAAACAGGTATATGTTCCGTCATAAGAATAGAATTACCACCGAAACAGGTATTTTCAAAGGGAAGACTATAACTCTTATCTTCAACAACAATATTCGGGTAGAGAGATGTGGGAGTAGCCACAGGCTGATATGGCGTGGAAGTAGCCACAGGCTGATATGGTGTTGGAGTAGATACAGGAACCGATGTGCCGGAAGGTGTGTCTGTAGTGGAAGGAGTTCCTGTTGTCTCTCTTTTTGTACCCGGTGTTAAATATTTTTCCGGATTTGAGCCTCCGGCGAGTTTTATAGCATCAAGTAATTTTACCATAGCAGTCTGAACAAGAAGTTCTGCACCGGAAATAAACCCCGCAGAAATATTCATTTCTGCCTGCTTCATTATTGCCTCTGCTTCTTCTGTATTGGCACCCAGTTCTTTTGCCTCTGAAAGAAGTGTTTGATACATCTTAATCTTTGCTTCCAGATGGGGCTCTTCTTCGTCTCTGGCGAAAACCTTTATACCAATAATGGTAATTACAAATAATACAATAAGTGTAATAGCATATATATTTCTTTTCTTCATAGAATTATTTATAGAAATGCCCTTGGATTATCCTGGCGTAAAGTAGCCAGTTCCTGGAAAATTTCTTTCTCCCTTTTAGATAAATTCTGAGGAAGAACTACTTTTACTTTTACGTATTGATGGCCCGGTAGTCCTCCTTTTAACGGATGCATACCAAGACCGGAAAGACGGAAATTTCTGCCGTTCTGCGTTTCCGGAGGTATTTTCATTAAAACAGAGCTGCCGTTTATAGTAGGAACCTGTATTTCTGCTCCTAATATTGCTTCTGTCACACTGATTGGAATTTCGCAGTAAAGGTCATCACCTTTAACTTCAAAAAATTTATGTATTGCAAGCTTGATCTCAAGATAAAGATCTCCTGGACTGCCTCCGCCTGTACCTGTTTCTCCCTGGCCTGCCATACGAACCTTTGAACTATCTTTCACTCCCGGAGGTATTTTCACGGAGATTTTACGCTGTTTATATATACGGCCGCTGCCCTGGCAGTTTGAACAGGAATGCCTTCCAGAAAGTCCTTCACCTCTACAATGAGGACATATGTCCTGTATCTGAACCTGCAGACTTCTTTCTACCCCTTTATAGGCTTCTTCAAGTGTTATTTCAATCGGATAGGTAAGATCTCTGCCTCTTTTCGGCGGCACAGTATTCCTCTGCCATGCCGATGCCCCCGGGGCGGCACCTCTCTGGCCTCCGAAAAATGTTTTAAAGAAATCGCTGAAACCGCCAAGATCACCGAGATCCTGAAAATCAAAATTAATATTTTCAAATCCCGGGAATCCTGTCCCGGAAAACCCTCCCGGCCCTGTATAAACTTTATTCCAGTTATTTCCGAGGAGATCGTATTTTTTCCTTTTCTCAGGGTCGGAAAGCACTTCATAGGCTTCATTTATTTCTTTAAATCTTTCCTCTGCATGAGGATCATTGGGATTTACATCAGGATGATATTTCCTGGCAAGTTTACGATAGGCATTTTTGATAGTCTTTATATCAGATTTTTTATCTACACTTAAAATTTTATAATAATCTTTAAACTTCATATTTTTTTGCCTTTTATTGCAGGGGCGGTTCGCGAACCGCCCCTACAAGTAAATATTAAATATCAGAACTCTTAAATTCTGCATCTACTACATCATCACCGGGAGGAGGCGCCGATGCAGAAGGTCCTGAAGGTCCCGGAGGAGGTGCCTGATATGGACCGGCACCACCGGGGCCGGGGGCACCCGTGCCGCCTGATACACCTGAGTACATTGCCTCTGCCATTTTATAGGAAGCCTGTTCAAGTTTCTCTATGGCTTTCTTCATATCTTCAACTTTACCTGTTTCATTTGCAGCTTTAAGTTCTTTCAGTGCATCTTCTATTTTACTCTTATGTTCCTGCGGAACTTTATCACCGTAATCTTTAAGATTTTTCTCTGTCTGATAGACGAGACTATCGGCTTTATTCTTAATTTCACTTTCTTCTCTCTTCTTCTTATCTTCCTCTGCATGAGATTCTGCTTCTTTAACCATTCTGTCAACATCATCTTTACCGAGATTGGTACTTGCAGTTATGGTTATATGCTGTTCTCTCTGAGTGGCCATATCTCTTGCAGTAACGTTTACTATACCATTTGAATCTATATCAAAGGTGACTTCAACCTGAGGAATACCTCTCGGTGCGGGAGGTATGCCATCAAGACGGAACATACCCAGGGTTTTATTGTCTCTTGCCATATGACGTTCACCCTGAAGAACATGAACATCTACAGCAGTCTGTCCGTCTGCAGCAGTCGTAAATATTTCACTTTTTCTGGTAGGTATTGTAGTATTTCTCTTTATAAGAGGAGTGCACACACCGCCCAGAGTTTCAATCCCCAGGGTAAGAGGTGTCACATCTAAAAGCACTACATCTTTAACTTCTCCTGCGAGAACACCAGCCTGAATAGCTGCTCCTATTGCTACTACCTCATCAGGGTTAACTCCTTTATTGGGTTCTTTTCCTGTAAGCCTTCTGACAAGTTCATCTATACATGGCATACGGGTAGACCCACCTACAAGTATTAACTCATCTATGTCTTTTTCCGATATACCTGCATCTCCCAGAGCCTGACGGAAAGAAACTATGGTTCTTTCAGTCAGATCTGCAGTAAGCTCTTCAAATTTTGCTCTTGTAAGCTTCATTTCCAGATGCTTTGGCCCTGATTGATCTGCTGTTATAAAAGGCAGACTTATAATAGTCTCAAACATAGAAGAAAGTTCACATTTAGCTTTTTCTGATGCTTCAGTAAGTCTCTGGAGGGCCTGTTTATCGTGCTTTAAATCTATACCCTGATCCTTTTTGAATTCTTTTGCAAGATATTCGACTACTCTCATGTCATAGTCATCACCGCCGAGATGTGTATCTCCGCTTGTGGACTTAACTTCAAAAAGTCCTTCTCCCACTTCCAGAATGGAAACATCAAAGGTTCCTCCACCGAGATCCCATACAAGTATTGTTTCCGATTTCTTTTTATCAAGCCCGTATGCAAGTGATGCGGCAGTAGGCTCGTTTATTATTCTCAGAACTTCAAGACCGGCAATCTTTCCCGCATCTTTAGTGGCCTGACGCTGGGAGTCATCAAAATAAGCAGGGACTGTGATTACTGCTTTCGTAATCTTTTCACCAAGATATGAACTGGCATCATCTACCATTTTGCGTAAAATCATGGCAGATATTTCCTGTGGCGTATAGTCTTTACCATCTATAGTTACCTTCTCTTTTGTTCCCATCTTTCTTTTAATAGAAGAAACAGTTTTATCCGGATTGAGAACGGACTGCCTTTTGGCTAACTGCCCCACAAGTCTTTCTCCTGATTTGGAGAAGCCAACAACTGATGGAGTAATACGACTTCCTTCGGCATTAGCAATAACTACAGGCTTACCTGCTTCCATGACAGCTATTACCGAATTTGTTGTACCTAAATCAATACCAACTACTCTGGACATTTGATTACTTGATCAGCTATAAAACCTGATCAAGTTCACCTCCTTATATATTTAATTTATAATAGACTATAGTATAAATTCTGTGTAAATCTATGTTGCAGTATTATTCACTCATAAGGCTACACAGAACATTCAGTATTCTAAATATTTCAACAGTAAAAAAACCTACTTTGAGGCTTTTAAATTATACTCTCTGAGCCTATTACTGTCAAGTAATTTGATCAAAATACTTGTTAGAGATCCATCTGTATGATATAATAGCATTCGGCTATCAGCTATCAGCAGATAAACATAAAGCTATATTTGCTTTATTTAAGCATAAATAATACATATATTCCCCGGTCACAGGTTACGAGTAACCTGTGACGGAAGAGAAAAATATTTATTACATGCTTATGCTCAGGTCAGTGAAATAATTCATCCCATAAAAGGTGACTGCTGAGTGCTGACTGCTAAAAAACAAATGAAAGGCAGTGTATATTATGAGTGAAGAGATGCATATAAGTGATAGCAATTTTGGCACTTCAGTGCTGGAATCATCCATTCCGGTGCTGGTAGATTTCTGGGCTCCCTGGTGCGGCCCATGTAAAATGCTCGGACCTATTATTGAAGAAATAGCAAAAGAATATGACGGTAAAATAAAAGTATTTAAAATGAATGTAGATGAAAACCCTGAAACATCCAGAAAATACGGTATCAGAAGTATACCGACGATAAAAATATTCAAAGGCGGGGAAATAGTAGAAAATATAGTAGGAAATGTACCGAAAGATCTAATTGCAGAAAAATTAAGCCAGTTTCTTTAAAACATGACGCGTAACGCTCACGCGTTACGCGTTACTGCTATTTTGATTTTGCTATTTACTGACCTTCTTTTTTACTACTTTCTTAATCTTATCTTTATTTATCTTTATAAATTTTTCCTCCATAGATTTCTGCATACTTTCTTCAATTGCTTTTACTTTATCTTCTATAGATGCAGACGATGTCTTTACTTTACTTATTTTTTTCTTAATTTTTTTCTTTTCATGAGGTATAGTTCCTGATATTGCTTTTACTTTTTCTATAACAGGAATCTTATCTTCTTTTTCCTGCTGCCCTTCTTCAGGTATTTTCTTTATTACTTTTTTTACTATTGCTTTATCTTTCTCTTCTTTACCTTTTTCCTCTTTTATCCTTGCTTTCTTTTCTTCTTCCTGACTTTCTCTTACTTTCTTTTCCATTTCTAATTTTTCTTTTGCCTTCTTTTCCTGTTCTGCCTTTGCCTTCTTCTCCTGTTCTGCCTTTGCCTTTTTTTCCTGTTCTGCCTTTGCCTTCTTTTCCTGTTCTGCCTCTATATCAACATCGTAAGTTTCTTCATCTTCATCATCATAGCCAAACATACCTATAGCAGAAACTTCATCTTCTCCACCATCATCAAAACCTATTCCTACAGCAAGCATTTCCGATTCACCTTCACCCGGTTTCATTACTGTTTCGTCTTTCTTTTCCTTCTTATCTTCTTTCTTTTCATTCCCTTGTTCTCTGTCTTCTTTTGAAAATTTTATTCTCGTTTTTACTTTTTCTATAGCATCTTTTATACTTTCTTTCTCAATCGTCGGTGGACTTTCATGTATTATCACAGGTACAGCTTTTTCTTCTGATACTTTTTCTTCTTCAATATCTATTTCTCCATCTTCATCTTCATCATATTCTTCATCATATTCTTCTTCATATTCTTCATCATATTCCTGGGTTTCATCATATTCTTCTTCATATTCCATTGTCCCTGTCAATTCATCTGCCTGTACCGATGTAACACCTACAATACTCATATATTGTTCATATGTTTCTTCCTCTTCTTCTACAGGTGTGGTTTCTTCTTCTTCCTGACCCTTCTGTTGTAGTTTCGCCTTTGCTCTGGCTATAGCATCTTTTATTTCTTTTTCCTTATCCTGAGAAAACAAAATGGCTCCCGAAAATGCAGGAACTCCAAGATCTATAGCTTCGTCACTGCTATCTTCATGGCGTCTTGAAAGTAATTTTTCCTTCAGCATTTTCTCTTTGTCTTTATAATCTGCAGTAGAAATCTCTACTGTATCTCTGGAAGTTTCTTTCTGTTCTTCCTGCTTTACTGAAACAGGCTTTTGCTCTTCATGAGGCTTTTCTTTCATAGCTGAAGGATGAAGGGCCGTTAACATCTGTAAAACCTCTTCCTGAGTTCTCTTGGGTACATTGGAATTTATATATTGCATAAAATAACTTCCGAATTTAACTACATCGCTGTCATAAAGTAATCCTCCGGGAAATTCTACAGTAAAAGAAACTCCTGTTTCATTTCCCTTCTGATCTCTTTCTTTGGCTACAAGAAAAAGTTTTGCATCTTTTTGAGGAGTAATACTGACTCTGTACTGATAAACAAGTTTTTCAGCTTTTAACATAGCATGAAATGGCTTTGCAAAAGGTATTACAATACCGTTTTTGGGATCCGAACCAACTGAAATAGTAGTGGCACTGACTCGTCTATATTTTTCAAGCATCTGATCTTCAATTTTTTCTCCTTCAGGATTAAAGAGAAATATAAGACCGGTAAATTTAGGCTGTTTGCTTTTTATATAATTTCTTACGGGGCCTATTATAAGAAATAAGATTAACAGCATACCGGCTATAACAGCTATTTTTATATATTTCTTTTTTACAGTTTCATGCGGTATTTCTATCCGTCCCAGTTCCTGTTTGTGAGTGTTTTTTATATCAATTATCGCTTTTGCACATTCATTATTTATACTGTAACTGAGAGAAAGAGTGAAATATTTTATTATATCTTCTTTATTTTTCTGGTCAAATTTTAAAGCATAGCTCTTTATAACAGTAATTTCGTAATCTTTAAATCCTGCATCTTTAAGAGCATTTGTAAAATCTTCTTCTTTAGTAAATTTCCTGTATGTCATGGTGCCGAGGCCAGGTAATTTTTTAGAGCTAATATTATTAATACATAATGATTTAACTATTTTTATATCACTTTCTTTAAAATTCATTTCCTTGAGAGTAGATAAAAATTCATCTTTCGAAAATTTCTTATCTTTCAAAGTTTTTATATGTTTCAATTTATCAGCATCTA
>JBEHWP010000139.1:0-10743 GCA_040217665.1 Vulcanimicrobiota bacterium | reverse complement strand
ATGGAAGCAGGATATAATTCGTCGGCAGTCCTGAGTTTATCAATGGCGAGGCCGTATTGTTTCTGTGTTATATATATTTTTCCCAGCAATAAATAAGGAGCATAATGTTTTTGATTTATCTCCAGAGCTTTCTGTGCCTCTTCTGTGGCAAGCAATGATTTCCCGCGGTTCAGGTAATCTTCACCTCTCGATATGTGTCTCATAAGCCTTGCCTCAGGAGAAAAATATACGACAGCACCTGCTATTATACAGAGAAAACATATTATTGTAAGAATTATAAATATTTTTTTACCCATATATATATTATATATCAAAAAGACCGTTCTATACAAGAAAATTATGACAATCTATTTACATTTTATTAATTTGTCGTGACATTATTATATATACATAATAAAATCGTTCCTTCCGCGTCATGCGTTACGATTTTAATCAGAACGGGGATTTTTATGACATACAGAGATATATATTCATCTTTTAATAATGATATAAAGATACTTGAATATAGAGCAAAAACAGATAAAAAAATAGAAGACCTTCTGCCTGTATTGAAGACAAAACTCAGTTATTACGAAAAAGAAATGAGAGAGATGGACATTCTGGAAAAAACAGAAGAAGGACTTAACCGTTATATGACGACAGATTACCAGAGAATAATATCGGAACTCAGGAGAAAGGTAATATACAGGCTGAATGTTCTGGTAAAACTTGCATCTGAAATAGAAGCTATATTTACAGAAGCGGAAAACAAAAGTCCTTTTTAATTTTTTGACAAATTTATTCGGAAAATTTAGAAATGTCTTTTAAAAATTTTTTTCTGTCAAAAATCTGGCAGATATTTCTTCAGAAAATCAGCCATGTTTTTTTTGAACTGTTCTCTGTCGAAAAGTAAAGCATTTTTTCTGCACTCTTCAGGAGAGAAGGTCATGGATTCAAATTCTATTACGCTGTTTTGAAGTGCTTCTTCAGTCTGTTCTTTAAAAAAGTGGCCTGTAATCCCTTCTTTTACTGTTTCCATTGCTCCTCCTGCGAAGAAAGCTATGACAGGTTTTCCGCATGACTGGGCTTCTAACGGGACAATACCGAAATCTTCATTCCCCGGAAATACAAGAGCCCTGCAGTGTTGATAATAATGTCTTATTTCTTCATCAGAACGCCATCCCAGAAATTTTATATTATCTTCTGCCATGAGTTTTAATTTATTCATCTCCGGCCCTTCTCCTATAATAATCAGATCTTTTTTTAATCTGTTAAATGCTTTGACTGCCAGGTCTATTCTTTTATATGGTACAAGGGCAGATAATGCAAGGTAATAATCACCATGTCTGTTACCGGAAGGAACAAAAAAATTCGTATCTACAGGAGGATATATTACTGCTGAATCACGATTGTAATAGGTTTTTATCTTTTTCTGTATATTTTTTGAATTTCCTATAAAATAATCAGCCCTTTTTGATGTCTTTATATCCCACCTTCTGAGTATTCCCATCATAAAGGAAAATATCCATCTTACAGGCTGCCATGTATTTTTAAAATAATCGTCAAACAGATCATAGGCATATCGTACTGGAGAATTGCAGTAACATACATGAACGGTCGGAGGAGAGGTTATGATGGATTTTATCACACAGTGACTCACGGTTATGACAAGATCGTAATCGGAGAAATTGAATGTTTCTGCAGCAAAAGGCATAAGGGGAAGATATAATTTATATAATTTTTGGGCGAAAGGAAGATTCTGTATAAAAGAAGTAAATACGTTTCTTTCTTTCAGGAGAGAAGAAACACGGTTTCTATCATATACAAGAACAAAAAAGTCTGCAGAAGGAAAGAGTTCAAATAAACACTCTAAAACCTTTTCTCCACCTCTCATGGAGAACATCCAGTCATGGGCAATTGCTATTTTCATGTGTTATGTTCCAATCTTAAGAATCGTAACGGGTAACGCGTAACGCGTGACGGGTGGTTCGTGATGTGTTACATAAGTTGAGAGTTGAACGTTGAGGGTTGAGAGTTTTAATCAACTTCTCAACTATAAACCTTAAACTATAAACTCTTCTCACTCTTCACCCTTCACTCTTCACGACTTCCAGTCCTTCAGAATAGATTTAAATTCATTACAGTACTGTTTGAATATAGAAAAATCCATATATTCATTGAGATATATATAAGAATCAGGGTCAAAATCAAAAAAAAGTGTAAAGCTTTTAACAAGAGACCAGTCTTTCAGGTTATCTTTTACAAAACCTCTGGATTTTGCGTATTCCCAGAGTGGTGTTCCGGGGAAAGGTCTTAACGGTGATATCTGGACAGAATGAAGTTTTCCTCTGTTATGTTCAAGAAAATTATAGATTTTACGAAGATCTTCTTCTCTTTCATGGGGAAGTCCTATCATAAAGGAGAGACTCAGTTTTATTCCGTATTCATTACACAGGTCAACTGCTCTCTGATGGTATGAGAAACCGTCATTTTCTGCAGACTCCATGGTCACACCTGATTGAGTTCCCAGAGAAATTTCCACTGTATTCAGTCTTTTTAATTCTTTTATCACAGGTTCGTCTATAAATTCAGTTCTGCCATAGGCAAAAAATTCAAACTTATCTGCCAGCCCTTCTTCTGATAGTTTATCCGATATGGCCTTTATTCTCAACCTGTCAGAAATAAAAAGATCATCAAAAAAAATTACGTAATTGTTCTTTAAAATATTACAGGCTTCTTTAATTTCTTCCACTACATACTGCGGGGAATGAGTTCTGTATCCTTTCCATACTCCCGGCGTGGAACAGAAGAAACATTTAAATTTACAGCCTCTTGACGTTATAATATGTGTTATTGAGCCGGGTGAGATAAGATTTCTGTCAGGTACAGGTATTGTGTCCAGATTTTCTATTGCACATCTCCGGCTGTTTACCGTTACTGTTCCTTTTTCGTTATGAAAACATATGCCGTCAATATTATAAAGAGCTTTAACAGGGAAAGAACCATTGTCTCTATAAAGTTCCAGAAGTTCCAGAAAAGTGACTTCTCCTTCTCCTGTGACTCCTATGTCAAATTCATCAGGTAATTGTGACGGAATAGCAGAGATATGAGGCCCTCCCGTTATTACAGGGATATTGTTATTTAAACTTTTTATCTTTTCCGCAAGTTCTGTGGCATAACTAAAACTTTCCGTTACAGAGGATATACCTATTATATCAGGGGTATTTTCACCATGAAGGTCAATATTGTTTAAATTATCACTGATAACAAAATCTATATGTCCGGGAAAGTATTTTTTTGTAAAGGATATTATATACAGAAAACCCAGAGGAGGACACATTCTTCTCATAAGACATTCCAGTCCCCCTCCTTTAGCAACAGGCGCATTGGCTGCTAAAAGAACTACTTTCAAGCCGAACACTCCTTAATATTAAATTATTTTGGTTCCTTTACATCCTCGGATCTGTCATCAGGATCATTGGATATACCAAAACAGGTCTTCATTTTACTCACCTTCCTTTCCTTTTCAATTATATCATAAATCTCTTTGAAATTCTACTTTTTCTTGAGGTTCTTTTTAATGATAATCTTATCTTTTCTTTACTATATCCATTTCCTGAATCTAAAATTAATTAACATAATAATAGAAATGAAAATCATAATAAACCATATGCCGGGATATCCCCAGTGCCATTTGAGTTCAGGCATAAACTCGAAATTCATGCCGTAAATACCTGCCAGAAACGTAAGAGGGATAAATATTGTAGACATGATGGTTAGAACCTTCATTATTTCGTTCATTTTATTGCTGATACTTGAAAGATATATGTCCAGCATGCCTGAAACTATATCGCGGAATGTTTCTATTGTGTCTATTACCTGAATTGTATGATCGTAAATATCTCTGAAATATATACCGGTAGAATCCTGAATAAGAGAGGAATCCCCTCTTACAAGAGTATTTATTACTTCTCTTAAAGACCATACGGACTTACGCAGAAATATAAGTTTTCTTTTTAATTTATGAATAACCTGAAGTGTTTCTTTGGTAGGATTGGCAATCAATTCATCTTCCAGATCTTCTATTTTATCTCCTATTTTTTCCAGTATGAAAAAGTAGTTGTCAACTATTGCATCCATCAGACCATAGGCAAGATAATCGCTTCCCATCTTTCTTATCTTTCCTTTGTCCGTTCTTATTCTGTCTCTGAGAGGATCGAAAATATCTCCTTTGATACCTTCCTGAAAGGATATGACAAAATTTCTGCCCAGTACCAGGCTCATCTGTTCTATAGCTATATCTTCAAGACTATCATCATAGGTAATCATTTTTAATACTATATAAAGATAATCATGCAGATCTTCTATCTTTGGTCTCTGATCTGTATTGACAATATCTTCCAGTATAAGAGGATGGAGCTGGAAGTAATCACCGAGTTTCTGTATGGTATGTACATCCTGAAGGCCTTCTATATTAACCCATGTTATAGAAGGTTTATCTTTAAAAGGGAAGCAATCTTCAACTGTTTTTATTTCTTTCTCTTTACAGGACAGCTCATCATAATCCATTATATTTATTTGTATTGCTTCGGCTTTTTTTTCTCCTATATAAACAAGAGAGCCGGGGGATAGTCCGGCTTTTTTTGATCTTTTCTTTACCAGTCGCGCTCCCTTTCTTTTGTTTGACCGTGACACAGGCAAGACCTCCCTTATAATAACTAAAGATGAGTCCAAAGACTCATCTTTAATTATATTATCCGCAAAGAATATTCAGGAAGATTAATATCTTCTTTTTCCGCCGCCGTAGCCGCCGCCGCCTTCTCTTCTGCCGCCGCCTCTGCTGCTGTCTCTGTCTCTGGCTTCACTGACTTTAAGCTGTCTTCCATCAAGTTCGTATCCGTTCAATTTATCGATTAATTCTTTTGCATCTTTTTCTTCTGCCATTTCTACAAAACCAAAACCTTTAGAACGTCCGCTCTCATGATCTTTTATTATATTTACTGTCTGAACAGCACCGTACTGTTCACATACTTCCTGAAGGGCTTCCTCATCAGTGCCATAGGAAAGATTCCCTACATAAACTTTAGCTGCCATAACTAGCTTCCTCCTTGAGTAATGAATAAATTTCTGGTAACTACCAGGTCGATCCACTTCGAATTTCTTGTAGCCACGAAGTGCAGACAAAAGAAGAAGCTTCGGGCAACCAGATATTCTGATCAATGAACAACATAATAAATTATACCATATTAAAAATAAACTAGCTATATGAAAATAAAATAATTTTTTTATTTTTCAGACTCAATGTATTCTATGATGAAATCAGCCATTTTATCTACAACCCATGTGAAATGTTCTTCTTTTATTGATGAAGGATTACAATCGGGAACAGGATTCATAAAATCTATAGCATAGGGAATTCCGTCTTTAATGGCAAATTCCACTGTATTCATATCATAACCAAGAGAGCTGTTTATGTTGATAGAATCTTCTGTTATTTTATCTCTTAATTCGACTCTTACAGGATCAGGCAGAACAATATAATTTCTTTTAAGTGGATCATATCTTACAGGCAGAACATGCTTTTTCCCTATAACAAAGACTCTGATATAGTCGTCGAAATCTATAAATTCCTGAAGTATCATGAGTCTGTCACCTGTAAGGTTATAATAATAAAGCAGTTCATCTATATTATTTATTCTGTAAATATTTTGCCATCCATGTCCGTCAACAGGTTTTAATATGGCGGGGAAACCTGTATAGTCACACAATCCATGCCAGTCAACAGGATAGGACAGGTTGTGCAAATCACCGGGGAGAAGGTCATGACACGGTGTTTTACATGGTAACAGAACTGTTCTCGGTACGGAAATTCCCAGATTTTTTGCCAGAGTACTGCTGTAGAACTTATCATCATAAGAAAACAGGAAAGGATTATTTATTATATAAGCACCATTCAAAGAGGCATGTTTCAAGTAACTTCTTATAAATGGTACCATATGGGATATACGATCCACTATAACTTTATAATGACATATTTCTTCAATATACGGAGGTGAAAGAATTATAAATTCTGCTCTTATTACATCGGATTTTTCATTGATAACATCAATAAGAGCTTCTGTATAAATCTCATTGGACGAAAAAATACCTGTTTTCAGTTTCATAGGATTTACTCAATCAAAAATTCAGAATAGAGAGGAAAATGGTCAGATACTATGTCAGGCAATACGTCGGATTTTACAGGAAGAAGATTTATGCAGAATATGTAATCAAGCCTGAGAAAAGGGAATTCTGTGTTGAAAGTAGCCTTACCGTACAGGTTTTGGGCCATGTAGCTATCTATGGCAAATTTATTTAATTCTTTTATAAGTTTCGAACCGGGAGGGCCATTGAGATCTCCACCGAAGACAACCGGCCCGTCAATTTTTGAGATATATTCTCTGAAAAATTCTACTTCTTCCATCTGTGTTTTCAGTATATATTGCCCCCATTTTATCTGTTCTCCTGCACTGTTTCCTGCTGCCCTTCCGGCAATAAAACGGACAGATATGATATTCAGACGTTTTCCATGCAGGTTTATTACACAGTGGACAAAACTCCTGTGGCGATTATTTTTTATGCTTTCTACAGTGTTTCCTCCCCATAGTGATGCCTGGAAACTCGGGAATTCCACTTCCTTACAATCTATAAAAGGATATTTTGAAATAATTGCTGTTTCTTCCGGTTTGCCTGCGAAAAAATACCATGGTTTTAATTCTCCGGTCATATATTTAAGTTCTTTCTCTTTAAGCACATTTTCCGATAAAAGAGTTATATCTGCATTGAGGTCTTTAATTTTTTTTATGACTTTATCCAGTCCCCTGTGATAATATTGAACATTCAGAGCGAGGACTGAAATTTTTTTACTGTCTTTTTCTGCCGTATGATGTCTGGCAATGGAAATATCTCCATAGAATAAGAAAAAGATTATATATACGGTGAAAATCACAATCGACAATTTTTTGTTTTTCAAAATAAGGCAGGCGCACAGGGCAGGAATTATAAATATTAAAAGCCAGGGAGCCTGAAAACAGTCAAGCCCGAAAAAGATAGATGAAGAAGAAAATAAACCCAGGTGATCCAGTGAGCAAAGAAGAATAAACAGTAAAACTGCAGAGCTATAGAAATAAACAGTTGTCTTAAGAACTTTGCCGAAAAATTTCATAGTCTGTCCTTTACGAGTCTTGCCGCTGCATATTCCATCATTTCCTGTATATGCATTCTCCAGAAATTATTTGTATGATTTCCGGGATATATTTGAAAATAATGGTTGATTTTTTTCCTGTCCATAATGAGTTTTAATTTTATATTTTCCTCTATTGCTCCTCCCTCTTCTGTTCCTATAATGAAATAATAATCAGTTTCTTTAGATTTCTCAATCAATTTATTTACGTTAAAATTTCTGCCTTTCCAGTTGCCTCTTCCTACAAGGTTTTTAATATCGCCCATTGTTTTAAACATATGGATATTGTATATGGCAGACATGCTGCATGCCACACGGAAATAATTATTATATTTCGTAGCAAGATAAAAGGAGCCGAAGCCTCCCATAGAGATACCGGCAATACCTCTGCCTTCCTTATTATTTCTTACTCTGTAATGAGATTCTACATAAGGTATAAGCTCTTTGATTATATAATCTTCCATCTGCATATCTTTATGGCGTGGAGAGTTAATATACCATGCAGGAACCATTCTGCCGTCAAGGAGGAGATTACCGTCGGGCCAGAGGAGGACAATACCGTAAAGATCTGCTATTTTTCTTATTATATTCTGCTGTGTCCAGTCTGATTTACATGTACCACCGTAACCATGAAGCAGCAACATGAGAGGAAGTTTTTCACCTTTTTCAGAGTATCCCGAAGGGAGGTATATTCTGAAAGGCGCCTCTCTTTTTAGAGATTTACTGCTCAGAGTGAGATCAAAAGTCTGTCCTTTCAGATTGAGATCCAGCGGAATCCAGTATCCTTTCCCGTCATTATTATCGAACCTGCCGTTTTCAAAACGAAATCCGTAGGTTATAACATCTGGAATTAAATTTTTATCAAAGGGGCCTACTGTTGCTTTATATAATTTTCCATCTTTTTCCATAGGTGACTTGTACTGAAAATTCTGAGGAAATGAGTTCCAACCGTTTATTCGCCACAGAAGGGTGGCTTTTTTTGTGGAATAAATGGTAATTGTATCATCAAGACATGGGTGAAGAGGGTTGAATTTCCCATGATCTTTTCGTGGCATCTTTACGGATTTTATGCTGTCCAGGGTTCCCACGTCATTTTGAATAAATCTTTCCCCTTCCGGGTCATGAATCCAGTCTTCACCATTTAAAAGAAATTTATAACCATAGTTTCCCTGTGGAAGATCCAGAGAAAGTTCCCACTGATAAGTTTTTTTATTATATTTCATAGGGTGGCTCTCTTTATTCCAGTCATTAAAAGAGCCGGCAAGATGAACCTGTTTTACGGAAGAATTTCCGTCATGATAATATTTGAATTTTATTTTCATAAAAAATTTACTCCACTATGTAACGTAATGCGTGATGCGTAATGCGTGATGCGTAATGCGTGATGCGTAATGCGTGATGCGCAATTCACCCCTGGTGTTTAGTGAAACGCCCCTGCTCACCGGTCACTGGTTACTGGTCACTGCTCACTGATCACTGTATAAGAATTATCTATAATTATATAGGAAAATGCTTTTTCCTGCAGAAATAATAAACCAGGTATGATTGAATTTAAATATCCCCGCGTTACGCGTCACGCGTCACGTGTCACGATTTTATCATCCCCGCGTTACGCATTACGCATTACGCATTACGATTTTACAGAGGAGAAAACTTATGGCAAATCTAAAATATATTTTTGTCTCAGGCGGTGTCATCTCCGGCCTGGGTAAAGGAGTTACAGTGGCATCCCTTGCAAATACCATCGAGGCAAGGGGATACTCTGTGTCACCTGTGAAGATAGATATGTATCTTAATATAGATGCAGGAATACTCAACCCGAAAGAACATGGAGAGGTTTTTGTTACAGACGACGGACTGGAAACAGATCAGGATATTGGAAATTATGAAAGATTTCTCGGTAAAAGCCTTTCCAGGAATAATTATATGACTACAGGCCAGGTCTATAAAAGTGTTATAGATAAAGAAAGGGCATTTTACTACGGAGGAAAAACAGTTGAGGTAATACCTCATGTGACGGATGAGGTGATAACTCGCCTGAAATCTCTCGGAGAAGAACAGAAAGCAGATGTTGTTATTGCAGAAATGGGAGGAACTGTAGGAGAATATCAAAATGATATATTTTTTGAAGCATGCAGACTCTTAAAACTGGAATATCCCGATGATGTTCTTCATATACATGTTGCCTATCTGCCTGTTCCCAAATATCTGGGAGAAATGAAAACAAAGCCCATACAGCAGTCAGTCCGTCTGCTGAATGAAAGAGGCATAAGACCTGATTTTGTAGTGGGAAGATATGAAGGTGCCAGAACACTTGATGAAGTAAGAAAAAAGAAAATAGCCCTTTACTGCAATGTAACCTTTGAAGATGTTATAGCAAATCCCAATGTGAGCAGTATCTATGAAATCCCGATTTTATTTGAAGAACAGAGATTTGCCGAAAAAGTCCTTTATAAATTAAAATTAAGTCCTTTTACTAACATAGATATGACCCGATGGACAGACCTGTTCGATAAAATAAGATCTGTAGACAGAGAGGTAAAGATAGGCCTTGTAGGCAAGTATTTCGATGTAGGAGGAGGATATTTACTGAGTGATGTATATATATCTGTCATAGAAGCCCTGAAACATGCCTGCTGGTACCACAGGTGTAAACCTGTGCTTGAGTGGATAGACAGTGACAGAATAGAAAAAGAAGGCCCGGAGAAGCTTCTGAAGGATCTCTCAGGTATAGTTGTGCCTGGAGGTTTCGGGGAGAAAAAGATAGACGGAATCTATCATGGCATAAGATATGCCAGGGAGAATAAAATTCCCTATCTTGGACTCTGTTACGGTATGCAGCTTGCCGCCATAGAATTTGCCCGTACTGTCTGCGGTATGGCTGAAGCAGACAGCACGGAAATTAACCCTGATACCTTGACACCTCTTATTCATGAAATGCCTGATCAGGCAAAAAAACTTCTGAATAAAGAATACGGCGGTACTATGAGACTGGGACAGTGGGATTGTGTTCTTAAAGAAGGAACCGTCGTTCATAAAGCCTATGGAAGAGATTATATATCGGAACGTCACAGACACCGTTATGAATTTAATTCTTCTTATAAAGAAACACTCGAACAGGGAGGCCTTGTATTTTCAGGTACATCTCCTCACGGAGAGATTGTGGAAATACTTGAACTGCCTGAAGAAGTCCATCCATTTTTTGTGGGAGTTCAGTTCCACCCCGAATTCAAAAGCCGGCCTCTGGAAGGGCATCTGCTGTTTAATAGTTTTATAGATAAGTGTTTGAAGAGTGAAGAGTGAAGAGAAATCGTAAGTTGTGAGTTGTGAAAAGTGAGCAGGGGCTTTAATTAAACGCCCTGAAATACGCATCACCCATTACTCATTAAGCTGCGGGACTCATATAAACTACAAAGGCAGAACTCACTGCCACACCTGACGAATCTGTCTGAATATTAAAAGACTGAGTGGAATCTGAAAATCCGTTTCTGCTGAAATAAGCAGTATATGATGTGGATGTTTTTAGCGGATAACTATTAAGC
>JBEHWP010000138.1:0-10756 GCA_040217665.1 Vulcanimicrobiota bacterium | reverse complement strand
AGCTAGAGCATCACCTCTATGGTGTCTCCATCCGGTATAACTTAGTCACGCGACTTCTGGTCTAGTCAATCTGAGCTTACAGCGAAAGCCTGCAAGCCCCCGCTATACCGCAGGAGCGGTTAGCGGTGGGTGGTTGACTAACCTCAGTATTTTTTATATAAAAAAATTCTTTCAAAAGTTTTCCCGGGTTTCGAAGATCAGATAGTTTTTCTATGATCAAAAAATTTATTTTTAACGAGTTCTCTTATTTTCATTCGAACCAGAAAATCTGTCATAAAGTCAACTTTTTTAAAGTTCGGATTTGTTTCTTCCAGATTAGTTTCTGCTTCATCCCTTAATAATTCTTTCTGCTTTTCATCCAGAGTATTATAATATTCATCCAGATAAAGGCCTTCATCTTTTTCAGGTTCTTCTTTTCTTTTAATTTTTATTTCTCTGATTTGTTGTTCTCTTTCATTTTTTCTGGCATGTTCATTTTCTCTGGCATGTTCATTTGCATATATTGTATCTCTTGCTTTCAGTGCCTGATCTATGTAATGAGGAACCATGGAAAAAGATTTCGGCGCCTCGCCGGCATTATTTTCAGCCACCCATTCTGCAGCAAACCTGATATCAGAAAGAGAAAATCCGTCTTTTAATAATTCTTTTATTTCTTTTTCTCCATATTTCTTTTTTTCACTTGATGCACGTTGATTTAGTTTTCTGTAAAAGTTTTCTATAATTTCTTTTATAAAATTCTCTCTCTCATGGGGGGAAGAATCCGGGGGGGGATCCCATGTTTTTAGAGAGAGAGTGTTTTTATATATATTGTATTTAATGGGGTCAATTTTGGGTATACCACTAGAATCTATAGATGAAATTTGGCTTAAAATATTGTTTTTATCGTCTATATAATCTGGTGGTATACCCATTTTGGGTATACCCATCTGTTTGGGTATACCCAAATCTGGTATACCATTTTTGGTTACACCAGATTTGGGTATACCCATTTTGGGTATACCACTATATTCTATAGTCTGATTATCTTCTTTTTTACTGTATTCTTTAAGTAGGTCATTTTTGGGTATGCCCATTTTGGGTATACCTATTTTGGGTATACTGTTATATTCTATACCCATTTTGGGTATACTATCTGATAGTATACCTGATATGGAACCACCTATAATTTCTCTTGGAAGTAAAACCTGATATATAGTTCCATCCTGATCCCATGCGATTTCTTTAATATAATTTTTTTCCTTCAGTTCTTTTATAGATCTTACAATAGTATTTTTAGATAGATTTGTTCTTTCTGCGAGGGTTTTTCTTCCAATTCTGCAATAAGGTTTATTCCATCCATGAGACAACCTGTACAGGTGAAGATATATTACCTGAGAGGAAGCAGCCAGATCGCTGCAGAGTTTGTCAAAGAAAAAATTATCTACCATAGTAAAAAAATCCTGTACCGGTTGATAATTTTTTACTAAATACTCAAGAATTTCTTCAAGAGGTATTTCTTCCTGAACTGTCTGTTCCGTTTCTATATCATTTATAATGGGAAGTACTGATATGGGAGAAATATTTGAAACAGGCGAAATATCAGAAGATTCAGGTTGTTTTTTCTGAGCCATTTCCTGATCTCTGTGTCTTAATATACTCAGAAGTCTGTTTTGTATCCTGTTATCAGGATCCTCCCTTTTAATCAAATTTCCATACCTCCGAGGAAACAATTTTTTCTATAATATCAGGAGTTATCAGGCTATTTTCTCTTCCCTGAAGCACTAAATCCATAAGAGCATTTTTACATATTTTACATATTTTTCTTGGCTTCCCTTTGCTGTATTTAAATAGTAATTCATAGGCTTTATCTGAAAAAATCGGTTTTGTCTTTACATCCAGTCCTGCTTTTTCCAGTCTGTATTCTATCATTCGTTTTGTATCATCCAGATTTAACGGATTTAATACATATGAAACAGCAGTTCTGTCCAAAAAACTTCTTTTACGACGAATTTTAGGTAAAAATTCCATTTGAGCGAATATTACAATATTAATAAGAAAAAAATCAGGAGTTTGATAATTTAAAAATACTCTCAGTACCTCCAGAAATGTAGGGGTAAGTTTCTGTCCTTCATCTATGACAAGTGTTATTATTTTATTATCATTTACTCCTCTTTCGTAGAGGTAATTTTTTACACTTTCTTTAAAACCTATAGTAGATCTCATTTCTGTTTTTATATCATAAAGGCTTGCAAGTTTTGACAGGAATTGAAATTCTGATTTAAAGGACGGATCGTAAACTGTTCTTATTATATATCTTTCAGAAGGATCTATAGATAAAAGAGTTTTTAAGGTTTCCATCAATGTAGTTTTCCCTGTACCTATATCTCCAAGTATAATATTAAGCCCCTGCCTTAATCTGACTGATATTTCCAGTCTTTCCAGACATTCTTTATGTTCTTTAGAGGGATAAAAAAAATAAGGATCAGCAGCCAGATTAAATGGTTCAACTTTTAGTCCTAGCAATTCAAAGTACTCCATTGTTATCCTCCAAGTATATGCTGTATTTTTTTTATAGAATATCCTTTTTGTCTGAGTTCTTTAATTCTATTTAACCGTTCCACTACTGAATCATTAAAGATTCTGTATTCTAAATCGGGTATTCTTGTTGTTTCTTTAATAAGCCCTATATTAAGATAATAGTTTAACGTATCTTTTGAAATCCCTGTTTTACTTGCCAGATTACTGATCAGGTACATCGTGTCTTGCTCCTTTTTAGTTTTTATAATACTTTTTTACTCCATACCTGTATAGGAATTTTGACAGAAAAAAAAAAAATCCTTCATGAAATATTCATATTTATAAAAAAAGTTTAGAGTTTAGAATTTAAACCTAAATTCTAAACTCTAAACTTTAAGCTCTAAACTCTTAAACTCTGAATTTACTCTACCTGTGATGCCACTATTGCTACAGTATCAACTATTTCCTTATAAGAACATCCCCTTGACAGATCACTGCATGGTTTTGCCAGTCCCTGTAAAATCGGGCCTATAGCCTGGGCTCCTGCAAGTCTCTGAACCAGCTTGTAACTTATATTTGCTGCATTCAGGTCAGGGAAAATTAAAATATTTGCTTTACCTGCTACAGGACTTCCCGGAGCTTTTTTACTTCCAACAGACGGCACAAGTGCTGCGTCTGCCTGCATTTCACCGTCTACATTCAGGGCAGGTTCTCTTTCTTTTATTAATTTTAAAGCATTTTTTACTTTGTCTACCATTTCATGGCTTGCACTTCCACAGGTGGAAAAAGAAAGCATTGCCACTTTAGGTTCCCAGTCAAGAAGTAGTTTCCCTGCTTTTGACGATGATATGGCCATATCTGCAAGCTGTTCTGACGTCGGGTTTGGTATGACAGCACAATCAGAAAAAATAAATACCCCTTCTTCTCCATACTTTGATCCCGGAACTACCATAATAAAGAAACTTGAAACAGATTTTATTCCAGGAGCGGTTTTTATAATCTGAAGAGTTGCTTTCATTACATCTGCCGTCGGGCTTGCCGAACCTGCAACTAGACCATGGGCTATACCTTCTTTGACCAGCATAGAACCGAAATATAAAGGATGAATTATTGTTTCCATGGCTTTCTCATGTGTCATACCTTTATTTTTTCTTAATTCATAATAATTTTCGCCATATTTCTTTATATCAGGAGATTTTTTCGGATCTATACATGTTACAATACTGAGGTCGAGAGAACATTTTTCTGCAAGTTTTTTTATTTCTTCTTCATCTCCAAGTAGTATTACTTTTGCAATTTCCAGAGAAACTATGTCCTTTGTTGCCTGAATTACCCTTTCGTCGATTCCTGCTTCCGGGAGAACAATAGTGGTTTTTTTGCTTTTTGCTTTTTCGTAAAATTTTTTAATAAGTTCCATAATTTAGCACAGACTGTGCCATCACTCCTTTTTAATAAATTATTTAGTAATAAATGGCTTCCTCCCGTCACGCGTTACGCGTCACGAGAACATATATGTATTATTATACAGTCATAATAGACTCCAGTTTTATTTTCTGGTAATTATTATTGTTACTTTTTATTATATCTCTTATTGGACCGAATTTAAAATCATCAATGAGCCTGTTAAATTTGTCTTCACATTCTTTTAAATTTACATAATGGACAAACTCTTTTGCCCATGGCAATTTAATTTTCGGATGTTCTACGTCCATTTCCCAGCTATGAAGATAGGATATAGCAGGAATATTACTGTTATTTAATTTCTGAACTTCTTTTTTTATTATATTATAAGGCAGGAGCCTCATAACCCAGCTTCCTGTAAAAGGCAATTGCCCCATAGGAGATTTAAATGTAGAAGGTGGGAATATATGTAACAATCCATTGTCTGTTTCTACCTGATAGGGAAAGGGGAGGGCTTCCGGGTCTCCTATTATCCAGGAAGGAGTAACGCTGGAATCATAAATTAATCCTTCTTCTTTTATTATATTAAGAGCCCAGTAACTATCTTTTCTTATAGACCATTCAGGTGCTCTGTAACCTGATATTTTTTGCCCTGTTATATCTGTGAGTATCTCTATGGATTTTCTTAAATCTTCCTTAAATTCTTCCCTGGTAAGTTTATATACTGTTTCATGAGAGTATCCATGTGTTGCAATTTCATGACCTTCGGTAAATATTGTTTTTACCATATCAGGATAAAGTTCGGCAATATAACCTAAGATAAAGAAAGTTCCCTTGATATTTCTCTTTGAGAGCATATTTAAAATTTTTTCTGTACCGATATTTACTCTGCTTTCTAATTCATTCCACATTGTCGGCGAAATAAATTTTTCAACTCCGCAGATATGATACCAGTCTTCGACATCTACAGTAAAAGCATTTAACACGTTCATATATAAGTATAGTTACTACAAATGTTTGTAATAATTTTATTACTTTAACAATGTCACATTTAATAAAATAAGAATTAGATGTTAGTTTTCAGTTAATAATTAAAGCTAATAGCTAAAAACTAATAATTATTTTATCAAAGCAGGTAATATGACAATGTCAAGTTACTTTTCCTCTCTAATAAGCAATTATTTATCAGCAGAAATTATCAGCTCGATAACTTTATTATTTTCTCAGAATCCCAAGTTTGAGAAACAGATGTTTTCTCATGTTTTTATCATAAAGAAATGTAAGTCCTGTCAAAATTGTTCCGATTACAGGCAAAGGATCTTCCCTGGAAAATATGGCATGAGTTGTATCCTTGGAAAAAAAATTAAAAAAACCTGGTTTCAGGGTTAATCTATTCGGATTCGATATGAAATTAAGTATATCTCCCGGGAGAATCCATCTAAATCTGGCACCTATTTTATAATCTTTTATTTCAGGTATTTCTTCGTTTCTTGCTACTTTATACAATAAATAGGGAAAATCTATTCCGGAATAGATGGCAAGCTGCAGAGAACCCCAGAACCTTGGATTAATTTCCATTAAATAAGGCGTTTTATCTCTGGGGTCAACCTTGAATTCAACCATAGCAACGCCAAACCAGTTTAATTTTTTTAAAAGTTCTATGGCAAGAGCTTCTACTGAAGGGCGATGGCAACTTTCACATAATGTACTTGCTCCTCCTGTTACAGGGTATTCCCTTATTCTTCTATGGGTAAAGGATGCAACAAGTTTTGATTCTTTGTTAAAAATAGCCGATACTCCAATTGCTTCTCCGCCCGGTGGAATACGTTCCTGTATTAAAGGAAAAGGAAATACACTGTGAACTTTTATATATTCCCTTTCCAGTTCATGTTCATTATTTATATATATTACTCCTTTGGAACCTGAACTTTCTTTCGGTTTTATTACAACAGGATATTTTATTTTGTTTTTTAGAGTATTTATGTCACTTAATGTTTTTATTGAGTAAGTTTCCGGGCATGGGATACCAATGGATGAGGCAAACCTCATAAGTTTTTCTTTGTTTATTGCCAGAGAAAGGATATTTTTATTTACTAATGGTATAGAGATTTTCCCAGATAGAACGTCTATATTATTGAGTATAAGGTTTATAGTATCTTCTTCCATAGGAAATAAAACGGAATATTTATTTTTTTCCAACTCTTCCATTAAAAATTCTATAAATTTTACCGGCTCTGACTTTACAGAAGGATATCTGATTTTTCTGTTGCAATAATTAGAGAAAAGGGCACAGGCAAGTCTAGTGCTTTCTCCACAGCTTACCTTTATACCATGCTTTCCGAGAGAACGTACTACTGCAAGAGTTTTATGCCATTTCCCATCTGTTACAAATACGCCTGACATGATTTTTATGCCTCTTTTTTAAACTTTGACTGTGTCATAAATTTTGTGTAAGCCTCTGTTAACACCTTATGCCCCGGTACGTTTACACAAGACATCTAACACACTCTAAATGTTTATTTGTTTTAAAATTTTGGCAAAACACCTTTTTTTCTCAAACTCTCCAGTTGAGTCTTAAATTCTTTCTCCAGGGTTGTATCTTTATTTTTTTTTGTAAGATTTAAACCCAGTTTACACATATTTGCTGTTTCCTGAGCATTACCGTCAACACTATAAATATGCGCCAGAACTGCATAGGTTTTTATATAATAGGGATCTTTCTTTAAAGCTTCTTTGCACATTGCCAGACAGGTAGCTTTTTTCTCTTCATATTTTTTTTTATATTCCGGGTCATTACGATCGTAAGTAGCAAGGTTGAAGCTGAGAGATTCCACTTTTTTTATCAGAGAAGGTACTTCATTTTCTGTTATATTCTTCTTCATATAGTATATACCTATGACTATACCTGTAATAATTAAAAATACTATAAAACCAAATACAGGATATGGAAGATTTGCTTTTTTCTCACATCCCGGATGAAAATAGGATTTTTCTTTTATGGGAGCTGTCGCATTATAGCTTAATTTACTTATGTCATCCGGTGTATTACAGTAGTGACATACTTTTATATATTTTGTTGTGTCGTGGTCACATTTTCTGCATACATGTCTCCATTCTTTAGTTACTGCCTCTAAATCTATCTGTCCTTCTGTGAGCTGTTTTCTTATTTCAACAAGTTCTACTTCCATAGGTGTTTTGCATATAGGGCATGGATGAAGAATAATAGTTTTTGGTGTAATATCCATAGGTTTAATCTCCTTAGTTTATGGAAGAGTTTTATCGATTAAGATATTATATCATATATCTATTTATAATAAAATATGATTGTGTTTAAAAATCACAGGTAATTCAGATATTGTAAAAAAATACTATCAAAAAAGGAATTTTATTTTTTTTAAAGAAGATTATTATTTATTGAAATAGTATTTTATAAATAATATATAGTGTATTTCATAACTTATTGGAATTTAAGTAGTAGTGACAGGTGAACTGGTGACTGGTTTAATCCATTCACATTAAGCTTTAAGTATTAAGGGTTATTATTTATGGATAGTTATGAAACTAACTATAATTTAGAGGAAAATTATGGAAGAAAAAATTAAATTATTGAAAAACAATAGTATTTTCTCAGATTTTTCAGAAGAGGAATTGGATAAACTTTCTGATTTTTTTGTAAGAAAGAATTTTTCTGATAAATCTATCATTTTTCGGGAAGGAACTGTAGGAAGAGAACTGTTTTTAATAGAAAACGGTTCAGTAGCAATAACAAAACAGGTTAAAGAAGGAACAGATACTGTAATAGCAAGATTTGGTGCAGGAGATTTTTTCGGTGAGCTTACAATGTTTGAAGATTTTACCCGTACAGCTACCGCCAGGGCACAGGGTAAAACATCTCTCCTGGTTATTAATCATGATGATTTACTTAATATGCTGGAAAAAGATTCCAGAATGGCTGCGAGATTTTTTATGTCTCTTCTAAAAATTTTATCACGGAGAATAAGACAGACAAATCTTTCTCTAAAAGAAGCCATTATATGGGGATTTGAAGCTATGGGTTACAGTGATTAAAGATTTTTGAGCGAGTAGTGAGTGGTGAATAATGAGTGGGAATAATCCTGTTAATTCACTCTTCACTCTCACTACAGTATTATCATATTTTCCAGACCTGACTTTGCTTCTTTATTATCTGGCTCAATCTCTATGGCTTTATTAAATGCTCTTACAGAGGCTTTTAGATTTTTCTTTTCAGCATATAATCTTCCTAATCTTACATAAACATCTGCAATACCCGGTGACAGGGATAGAACTTTCTCGTAATTTTTTATTGCTTCTGATGTGTTCCTCTCTTCATCGTATATTATGGCAAGATTATAATATGCTGAAGTTAATTTCGGATTTACCTCCAGTGCTTTTTGATATGAGTCTATAGCTTCTTTTGTCTTATTTAATGTTTTATACATATTGCCCATATTGCAGAATACCATAGGGTTATCATGATTTATCTGGACAGCTTTTTTATATTCTTCAATAGCCTCTTCAGGTTTTTTCTGATTTTTATATATATTTCCGAGTTTAACATAGACCGTATCCAGATTTTTATCCAGTTCCAGTGCCTTATTATACAGTATTATAGCTTCATCTGGTTTTTTCAATTCAGTATAACACTGTGCTACATTACAGTATAACAGAGCTTCATTTTCATTTGATAATAAAGCTTTTTTATAGGCTTCTATCGCTTTTTCTATTTTTCCATTTTTCTGGTATATCTGTCCTATATTAAAATATATACTGATTAATTCCGGATTAAGTTCTAAAGCTTTGTTGTATATTTCCAGTGCTTCTTTCCACTGATTCTTATCAAAATAAATATTTCCCAGTTCTACATAAGATTGAGAATGTTTTTCATTAAGTTTTATTGTATATTCAAAGTATTTCTTTGCTTCATCCAGCTTTCCCAGTAGATAACAGGCTTTACCTGTATGGTAATTTACTGATGGCACATCTGGATTTATATTCATGGAATCCATATATTTTCTGTATGATTCTTCAATAAGCCCCTGTTTTTCATATAATAATCCCAGTCTGTAATAAATATCTGCTACATGTGGCTCCAGATCAATCATTTTATTATACATACTAATAGCTTTTTCTATTTCCTTGCTATTTTCGTAAATTACTGCCAGATTACTGTAAGCCATTGTATTATCAGGTGATAATTTTATTACTTTTTTATAGTGTCCTGTCGCTTCTTTAATATTATTTTGATTTTTATAAATATTTGCCAGTTCGAAATGTGCTTCAGAAATGGTCGGATCTAATTCCAGAGATTTTTTATATTCTATTATGGCTTTATCTGAATCACCCTGATTGTTATAAATAGAACCGAGTCCGTAATGGGCAATAGCCAGTTTTGGTTCTGACTCAATTGCTTTTTTATATTCTTCCATGGCAGAAGAGTATTCCTGTTTTTCTTCATAAGCTGCTCCGAGTCTGTAGTAGGCCAGGGCAAACGTTTGATCTAATTCCAGTGCTTTTTTATATTCTATTATGGCTTTAGATAACTTTCCCTGGTTTTGATATATAACTCCCAGGCTGCAATGGGCAGAAGCATTTTTAGGATCTAATATGATTACTTCCTGAAATTTTAAAATAGCTTCTTCATATCTTCCCATAGAAGAATAGGCTATCCCTAGCCCATTATGGGCTGAAGCAAGTTCCTGATCAAGTTCTATCGTTTTATTAAAGATTTCTATAGCTTTTTCAAAATCTTCCAGTTTTAAGTATATGGCACCGAGTTTATTGTAGGCTGAAACCTTTTCTGGGGCAAGTTTTATTATAGTATTCAATACTTTTATTGCTTCTTTTATATTATCTATATTTATAAGACATGTACTTAATATGTCATATGTTGATATGGATCCGGGCAAGATTGTGATAACTTTCCGAAATTCTCCTATAGCTTCTTCATATTTTTCCTGATTGTAATAAATCATGCCGAGATCAAAATGAGATGATGCCAGATCCGGGTCCAGGTTTATAGCCTGTAATAACTCCAGCATTGCATCCTGAATATTTCCCTGTTTTATATAAACTTTTGCTATACTGTTGTGTGCTATTGCAGAATCCGGATCAATTTTTAAAGCTTTATTTAAGTATTCCATACTTTTTTCAGGATTATCTTCACTGAGAGCTATAGTGCCGAGGCCTGCCAGGGAATAGATATCTTCAGGATCTATTTTCAATGCTTTTTTATGGTATTTTTTTGCTTCTTCATATTTACCCAGTTTACAGCATGTATTTCCCAGTGCATTAAGACTATATATATCTTTGGGCATAGCTTTTACGGATTTTTCAAATTCTTCTATAGCTTTTTCAAAATTTTCTTCTTTATAATATATATTTCCCAGATTATAATGTACTTCACCTTCTGAAGGATTTATGCTTAAAGCCCTTTCATAATTTTTTATAGCCATATCAATCTGTTTTTTATGCTGGTAAATTCTGCCGAGTCGGAACAAAGCAGTTGTGTCTTCTTTACCACTGGCAATTATTTTCTGGTATTTTACAAGTTCTTCATCAAGATTGTATAAATTGGGATTATAGAAAGATGATGACTTCTTTTTGCGTGGTACCAGGTCACGTAATTTATCAAACATTTAATAAATCCTTTCTTGATGAAAATATGTTAAATAATTCAATAAAATTAAGAAAAATCCTCTTTTGTCTGTAAAAAGAGTGAATTGCAGATTTTTATATAAATTAATAATTTAAGGGTATAGGAATTTTTATGTTTAATGTCGTAACGTAACATAAGGTTTTATATAAAAATTATAGAGAGACAGTTTATCTAAATAATTTA
>JBEHWP010000137.1:0-10779 GCA_040217665.1 Vulcanimicrobiota bacterium | reverse complement strand
CCGTGAGTATTACCTCTCTTTTCCGGACTTCTGAAAGATGATTCCACCCTGCTACAAGAGAGGTTATAAGACAGAGAATTTCCTGGTTGTTAAAAGGTTTTTTTATATAATAAATATTATCGTGGAGATTTTCTTTTATCATATTGAGAGAAATATCAGACATGGCTGTAACAATAATTATAATAACGTCTCCGTCAATCTTTCTGATTTCTCCGGCAGCAGTAAGTCCGTCCATAACAGGCATGTCTATATCAAGGATACAGAGGGGGATCCTGTTGCCTGATTCATATTCTTTTTTGAAATAATCCAGAAGAGATTTCCCTTCCAGGAAAGTCTGTATATTAAAACCTTCCTCTTCATCGCCTCTGAGTATTATTTTATATATATTTAATATAGTTTTACTGTCATCTGCTATGAGAATATTTTTGTTCATAATGTTACCCTGTAATGTTTCAGTAATTCTGTTAATTTATCTATTTCAAAATTGTCGAGCAATATATCGAGTTTATTGCAGAAATTTTCATATTTTTCATTACTGTTCCTTATAATATCCAGTTCTAGGTTTAATGACTTTATATCTCCTTCGTCTGCATAATTATATAATGATTCGATTATTTCTAACGGAGGAATGACTTCTGTTTCTTCTATGGATGTGGTATCATTCAGGTCTCGCTGAATATTATTTTTTTCATCGCTTAAGACTTCCGGTAATTCTATTTCAAACCAGAATCTGCTTCCTTTGCCGTACATACTGTCAACATATAATTCTCCGCCCATAAGTCTTACAAAAATTCTGCTTATAGTCAAACCCAGTCCCGCACCGTCACTCTTGTGCAGTTCATCCGATAGTTGCCTGAAAGGAGAAAATATATCTTCCAATCTGTTATGCGGTATACCTGAACCTGTATCTTCAACAAGAAATAGTATTTTTGTATCCTGTTTTTTTATCTTTAATTTTACCGTTCCATGGGTCGTGAATTTTATGGAATTACTCAGGAGACTGGTCAGTATCTGCCTGATTTTTTTCTCATCTCCGAATACAAAAACAGGTATGTTTCTGTCACATTCAAATAAAAATTTCAGATTTTTTTCTCTCACTTTGATTTCTGTCATATCTTCAATAGAATGTAACAGACTGTGTAAATTGAAAGTTTTTCTTTCTATGTCAGGTTTTTTTTCTTCCATTTTTGCCACGTTCAGTATATCATTTATTAAGGCCAGTAAATGAGTTCTGCTTTTCTTTATAGTTTTCATACCTCTTTTCTGTTCTTCCGTTAAATTCTCATCATTTAAAAATATATCTGTATAACCCAGAATGGCATTCAGAGGTGTACGCAGTTCATGGCTCATACATGAAAGAAATTCGCTTTTTACCCTGCTGGCTGCTTCCGCATCATCTCTTGCTTTTTTTAAAATTTTTTCTATGTTTTTATATACCGTAATATCATGTAAAATAAAAATATTTTTATTACCTGTTATCATACACAGGAATTCAATATCTTTAACAGTTCCGTCTTTACATGTTACCTTCCATATTTGAGGCTCCATTTCTTTTCCTGTTTCATGTATTTTTTGAATAGCCTGATACCATTTGTTTTTCACTCTTTCTCTGTATGTTATGTCAGGATAAGCTTTGATAAACCATTCTTCTATTGTATTAAAGTCTTCTTCCGTATAGCCGAAGGTTTCTATAAATTTCTTATTTCTTTGAGGATTATCTCCGTTTAAATCTGTTATTGCTATAGCTACGGGAGACGCTTCTATCACTTTCCTTAAATTTCTTTCACTTTCTTTTACTTTCTCTTCTATATGTTTTTTTTCTGTAATATCTGAAAATACTATCAGCAGGTGAGGTTCCCCTCTGCTGATAAAGGGAGTAAATCTGATTTCTAAATATAATTCTCTGCCGAAATCAGTAATCATATAAATTTCAGCATGATGTTCTTTTTGTTTTGATATTGTATCTTCAGCCAGTTTTAAGATATTATATGTTTTCCATGATTCTATATGGTGAAAATTTTGAGTCAGTAAATTTTCTACAGTACAGTTAACTATTTCAGCAGCAGCTCTGTTCGCAAGGATACATCTACCTGATGTGGCATTATAGGCAATTATGCCTATAGAAGAAGACTCTATTAATTTTTGATTTAATTCAAGTAAATCTGCCAGTTTTTCTTCATTTTTCTTCCGTTCCGTTATATCCCTGACAAAAGACATATGTATCTGTCTGCTATCTTTATTAATAAAACTTATGGTTATTTCTACAGGAAAAATTGTGCCGTCTTTTTTTCTGTGATATCTGAGTGGTATATAGTTTACACCTCTGTTTATAGCTGTAATAGTTTTCTCCGGTTCTGCAGATATGTCCGTTATGTTTTTCTTCAGCATTTCTTCTCCTGTATAGCCGTACATATTAGATGCTGCAGGATTTACATCTAAAATCTTTTTTGTGTCTGCGTCTACTACTATAATGGCATCAGGTGCGTTGTTGAAAAATGTTCTGTAATTTTCTTCAGTGAAAAAACTTTTCATGGATATTGTCTGCCTTTTAAAATGTAAAGGTTTCATTACGTGTAGCAGGATACGTAAGGATTACCTTTACATTATTATGAAATATACTGTATTTTTTATTATAAATCCCATGGAAAATAAAAGCAAGAGCAGGATTTTTTTGGAAATTTTTTTACAGGAAAGTGACCGGGAAAAATGAATTTATAGTGTATTTTAAGATGAAAATTATGTAGAGGCAGTTTATCTAAATAATTTAAGGAGGACTGATTTATGACAAAATGGCAGATAGAAACAAAAAAATCACATATAATTATCGGCTCTATAAGAATTTCTTTACTTTCTTCCAGTCTTTTGAGAATAGAAGAAAAGGGTTTCCACGGATTTGAAGACAGGCCTACCTTTCTTGTTATAAATAGAGATTGGCCTTCTGTCACATATGAAATTAATTGTAAAGATGATTTTTGCGAAATAAAAACTGATGGCTATATGGTTCTTGTAGAAAAAGAAGCTAAATCTATCAGAGATGTAAAGGTTTACACAGGGCAAAAACTTTTATGGAAAGGTTCAGAAGAAAATTGTTCTGTAAAACCTCTTCCCGTAACAGGTGAAGATATTTATGTGTTACCAGATAAACCTGTTATAGTGCCTCCCCCGTGGGGTGTTCTTAAGCCCCTGTCTGATGAAGATAAATCCAGTGGATGGTTTTCCTCTGACGACGGTCATGATATTTATATATTTGTCTACAATAGAGATCTCTTATTACTGAGAAAAGAATTTTTAAAACTTACCGGGTCCGTGCCATTACCTCCTTTATGGGCCTTTGGCTTCTGGAACAGTCTCTATCATCCCTACACTGATACGGAAGCGATTGCAACTATAGAAAGATACAGAAAAGAAGGGATACCTCTCGATGTTTTTGTCATTGATACAGACTGGCGTGTCGGAGGTTCTTCGGGATATGACATAGAGAAAAAATATTTTCCTGATATGACTTCTTTTTTTAAAGAAGCTCATGATTTAAATGTAAAAATAATAATGAACGATCATCCTTCTTCACGGGGTATGGAGCCTGTAGAACCGGCTCATCTGAAATATCGTTATGAAAATCTTACAGGTATGCTTTCTATGGGCCTTGATACATGGTGGTATGATAAAAACTGGCATGAATTCATAGAAGGGCCTTACGGGACAGGTAAAGAAGTATGGGGACAATATCTTTATTCCGGTATAATAAGCCATTTTCATCCCGGTATGAGAACAGTTCTTTTGAGTATGTGGTCAGACCATGCTGCTTCTCACAGATATCCCTTATGGTGGACAGGTGACATACACAGTTCGTGGGACGATCTCCGAAATGGCATAAGAGAAACCCTCTGGTTCGGCCATCAGTTTATGCCCTATGTAGGTCAGGATCTGGGAGGCCATGTAGGGGATCCTGATGATGAACTGTATGCAAGGTTTTTACAATACGGATGTCTTTCTCCCACTGCAAGAGTCCATGGCACAGTAGGGGCAAAACGTTATCCCTGGCTTTATTCGGAAGAAACAAAAGAGATTGTAAGGGAATATGTAAAACTCAGATACAGACTTCTACCTGTCATATATTCTGCAGCAAGGAGAGCTTTTGACGGGGGTATGCCTTTACTCGGAGACATATCTGTTGAATGGCCTGAATATAATGAAAAATATCTGGAATATCTTCTCGGAGAAGACCTGCTTGCATGTCCTGTTTATACACAGGCAGGTTATAAGAGAATAGAGCATTTACAATGTGATGGCAAACCCGGTCTGAAAGGTGAATATTTTAATAATTCAGACTTCTATGGTGAGCCTGATATTATCCGTTACGACAGGGAAATTTCCTTCCCTCCATGTTCTTTCGAGTCTTTCCCTGTGAGAGGAGAAACATTCAGTGTAAGGTGGACAGGAGAAATTTTTATTGAAGAATCGGGACTTTATACCTTCAGAACCCTTAGCAGTGACGGAGTAAGACTCTGGATAGGCGGTAAACTTCTCATAGATAACTGGACAGATCATCATCAGACTTATGACAGTAAGGAAATAGAACTTTTACAGGGGTATATACCGATAAAACTGGAATTTTATAATGGTAAAGGTTTCTGGATAATAAGACTTGACTGGATTACACCGTCCGCGAAAAAGGATATACATACCATGTGGATTCCTCCGGGAGAATGGGAAGACCTCTGGACAGGAATTTTATATAAAGGACCTCAAGTGATTTCCCCGGTCTGTCCTTTATATAAAACCCCTCTGTTTATAAGAAGGCCTTCTGTAATAATACTTGCTCCTGAAATGGATTATTCATGGCAGAAGCCATGGGATCCTGTCACTCTTGAAGTATTTCCTGGTGATGGAAAAATTATTCGCTCTCTCTATGAAGATGACGGCATGACTCTGGAATATGAACATGGAGGTTACAGAAAAACAGATATTTCTCTGTTAAGAGACGGAAAGCAGATATTCCTGGAAATAGGTAAACCCTGCGGAACATTCAGAGGTGCCGGCAGTTCTAAAAGCTGGATTGTAAGACTTCATCTGAAAGAGGGAGAAACATTAAAACAAGTCTGTATGGATGGTAAAAAACTTCAGAAAAAGGATATATCTATTATGATGCCTTCACCTTCATCATGGCCATGTATGCCTCTCAGAGGAAAAGGAAGCTGTCCCCCTGAACACGGAGGCCCTGTCGTTGAAATATGTCTGGAACATACAGAAGGAGGACATAAGATAATGTGTTTGTTGAGATAAATGACGTGATGCGTGATGCGTAATGCGTAATGCGTAATGCGTGATGCGTATTTTCATCGGTACCGGGCGAACACAGGGGTTCGCCCCTGCTGGTAACTTCTCACTGCTCACTCATATCTGGAAAAAAATATATTTTTAGCAATTCTACTTACATGACCTTTTACTGTATCCAATGCTTTTGCCATATTATCAGGTAATTTTATAAATTGCTTTGATTTCATCTGTTCAAACATAACCTGACCGAGTCTTTCTTTTACGGTTCCATGGGGCATCCACCCCAGACCGCCATCCTGAAGAGATGATATGAGATTCTTCAGTTCCCATTCTTTCCATTCAGGTCTGCCTTTTCTCATGATGGCTCCTCTTATTTCTATCCCCGACGGATGCCTGTCTTCTGGAAATTCCATGTAATAGGGAATATGGCAGTTAAGAAAATCTTCCATATAAGGTATATATCTTTCATCTTTATAATCATTGTTAAAAGATAAAAGATCCCATTGTGCTTCCCATAGCTTTATCTTACCGTCTCTTCCTCCTGTGAGAATTTTACGGCTGTCCGGACTTACACAGATAGAGGTTAGCTCATCTTCATGAGCTTTAATATTACCTCCACATGTACCTTCTGTAAGGTTCCATATATCGAAAGAACCTTCTGTACTGCCGGGGGCAGTAAATGCCCACAGACAGTCATATGTTAAAAAGATGGATCTGAGATTTTTTACTCCTATTGCAGTCAGACATTCACCTGTACATATGTCCCACAGCCTGAACTGTTTTGCATCTCCTGAAAGAAGATGTCTGGAGTCCCCTCCCATACTCATACAGACAACAGGATTACTGTGGCCTTCCAGGGTTTTAATACATTTTCCTGTTATCACATTCCAGATTTTTACTGTTCTGTCACTGCTGCAGGAAACAGCAATCTGAGAGTCATTACTTAAAGCGACTGAATTTACTTCTCCTTTATGACCTCTGAAGGTTTTCAGACAGTATCCTTTCACAGGTTCCCAGAGTTTTAATGTTCCGTCACTGCTTCCTGTAAGAGCAAATCGTTCATCACTGCTCATATATACCGATGTCACTTTGCCTTTATGACCTTCCAGAACTTTTGTTAGAGTTTCTATTATACCGGTACCCCATAGTCTGCCTTTACCGTCTTCATGGCCTGAAATGATGTTTCTATTACCGGAGGCAACAGACAGAACAGGGCTTTTAACTTCTTCCTTTTCTCCCATTGCCACCGCTCTTTGTTCCGATGTAAAATACCATTTCCTTACCAGACCGTCCTGGCCTCCTGATAAGGTATAACCGTAATTTTTATTCATGGAAACTGTATTTACTCCGTCTTTATGGCCATCAACGGTACTTATGAGTTTAACAGCTCTTACAGAGGTTTTTCTGCTTTTACTGTAAAGGCTCTGCCAGAGTTCCAGTGCTTCTTCCCCTTCTTCATATCCAGGAAGGTTCAGAGCTTTTCTTAAGGTTTCAATAGCCTTCTGCCAGTTTCCCAGGCTTATATATCTCTCTCCTTCTTCTGTTAAACGAATATATTCAGGCCTGCTTTTTACAAGTATTCCTTTTATTTCTTCAAGTTTTCTTTTGAGTTTTTCGTTAGAAATACCTTTGTAGCCTCCATTCCCCAGTGTTGTTATAAGACTGTGAATATCTTTTTCATTCCATGAAGGCTCTCCCGATCTGATCAGCCTTTTTTTTATTTCATCACGAGACGGCTGTTTTTCTTCTGAAAGTTTAAAAGCATGTACCATATGTTTACTGGCAAATGAAGTCAGATGAAATGATATATCATTGTCTGGCTCTATATCTTCCGGTTCTTCCAGATCCCAGATTATTCTCCAAATTTTTATCTTTCTTCCTTTATGAACTATAAAAAGCATACCTCCGTCATGACTCAATGCCATCCCTGTAATTTGACCTTCCGGCGATGGTAATGTTTTAATACACAGGCCTGTAATACTGTCCCAGAAATATATATTGTTCTTTCCTGCCGAAATAATGACTTTACCGTCAAAGGACATTGAAAGAGCCAGAAGTTCATCGTCATGGCCTGTAATTGTATTAGCACATTTACCTGATTTAAGATTCCATAACTTTATTATTTTAGAATACCCCGACGTTAGAGCCCATTTGAAATCTCTGCTTATAAAAGCTATTTTGGGGCCATATTTTTCTTCTTTTACTGTTATATTAATTGTATTTCTGCATTTGCCTGTTAATACATCCCATATTTTTACGGACTGACCTTTTAAGCTTAAAGTAATCGCTCTTTCTCCGTCATCGCTCAGAGAAACAATCATATCATCGTCATGAGCAAATTCTCTTATATTATGGCCGCTTTCCAAATCCCATAATTTAGCGGTTTTATCGAAAAGAGTTCCGGAAGTAATAAGAAGTGTGCCATTAGAATCTGCGCCTATAGAATAAATTCCGTTTTTATGAGGAGAAAATTTTCTCAGTATTTTACCTGTAGCAGAAGAGTCCCAGATTCTTATCTGCTTATCCTTATGGGAAGAGATTATCTTTTTATTGCATCCTGTCGAAATCAGTGAACCTGTCGAAATTTCTGTCGCTTTTCTGGCAATCTCTTTTCCGCTTCCATATTCTTTTTCAATATCACTCATATACTTTACAGAAGCAAAACCTGAGTGCATGGTAATCATATTCAAGAAAATCGGGAAAGCTTCAATGTTATCGGAAAGGTTTTTCATCAGTATAGTTCCGTCTTCGGAAGAAGAAAAAAGATAGTTACCGTCATGTGACACTTCTATGGCGGTAATTTCGCTTTCATGCTGGACCAGAGTCTTTTCAGGCAATATTTCTTTAATAGCTGTTTTCCTGCACGGTGAATAAAGTTTCTGCCATAGCTCAAGTGCTTCCTTTGCTCTTTCATAGCCGGGAATTGTCATACCTTCTTTCAGTAGATTAATTGCACTCTTCCATGATGATAGAGAAATGGCTTCACCGGCATTTTCAATTAATTGATTGAAACGTAGCTGTTCTTTACTGATATCTCCTGTCGATTTTACCTGTGAAAGGACAAAACTGGCAGAATTAAAAAAGTTTTCATATTCAATGTGCCATACATCTACTCTTCCGCTTTCATCTGACCATATAGCCTTCTTCCCGTCTTTACTCAGAAGGACTGATTTTATGTCTCTTTCCTGTCTGTCAAAACTTCTCAGACATTTACCTCTATGTGTATCCCATAATTTAACAGTCCTGTCACATCCTCCGGACAGGGCAATATTACCATCTTTATTTAAACTTATTGTTTTAACAAAATCCCTGTGTTTACCTGTGATTTTAGCAGGAGAGACTTCTTTAAAATACCATAATTTCATTTCCATACTGGCAGTTATGCCTTTAGTTCCGTCATAACTTATAGCCATACATTTTATGGCATTTCCATGATCTATGGTTCTTGCTTTCTCTCCTGTTTTTATATCCCATTGAAGCATATATCCGTCTTCTGCAGCAGAAATTACATGTTTTCTGTCGGCCATAAAGGTCATGGCACTGCACCATTTACTGTGTCCTTCAAGGGTTTTTACTATTTCTCCCGAAGAAATGTCAAAGATTCTCCCTTTACAATCAAAACCGCAGGAACCTATCCATCTTCCGTCTGGGCTGATTGCACAGGAAGTCACGTTGCCGGAAGGATCTTTAATGGTTTTTAAGATTTTTCCTGTACTTAAATCTATTACCTGAATTTCTCCTCCTTCAAAGCCGACTGCGCCGAGTAATGAGTCGTCTGTTATTGATACACCTTTAAGATTCCCTTTATTAAACTTTACAATTTTTGACCATTTATTTGTATCAGGATCATAGATGCCTGAAAATATGGTATGAAACAATTGTCCTGATGCGGCAAAAATTCTTTTTTCATCTTCAGAGAAAACCATATAAGATATATAAGTGTCTTTATAAGAATTTATAAGGTATGTACCTTTGTTCTTTATTTCCCGGATTTTTTCCAGTAATTTTAATACTTCCTGATTATTTCTGTATGGCACGGGGATTTTATTCAGAATTTCGTCAGCTTTTTTCGGGTCATCTCTTTCCATGTGTATGAGAGCTGTCAGGTAATATGTTTCCCATGTTTTTTCACAGTGGCTCAGGCTTTCAACAAGTTCCATGTCGTCAATCTCGCCGGAACGCCATTTCACAAGGCCTCTGTTGTAGGTTGACTGAATATGGGACGGGTCTATTTTTAATGCTTCATCCCAGTTTTTAAGGGCTTCTTTTTTTAAACCCAGATCCATAAAGGACACGGCTCTGTTATTGAGGCTGTCAGCAAGAAGATCTAGCTCTTCCGGTAATCTTCTGGCATAAGATTTTCCGGTTATTTCTTCATATATTTCTGCAAGTTTTATTCTGCATTCCTGAACCGTCTGAAATCTTTCTGCCGAATTTTTTTTAAGGCATTTCAGGATAAAACCGGACAGACTGTCAGGAATATCTCTGTTATGTTCTTTCGGCGGAGGCACTTCCACTGTAAGATGTTTTGCCCTGAGCACAAGAACCGGTTCGCATCCGTCATCAAAAGGTCTTTTCTTACAGCACATTTCATAAAGCATTATTCCAAAAGAATAAATATCACTCCATGGACCTGTTGCTCCATGTTGAGGCGACCATTGTTCGGGAGGCATATAGGCAGGCGTACCGACAGCTTTAACATCTTCCTTCTCGCTCTTTTTTTCTTCAGAAAGCAGATCCCTGAGACCTGTTGCTATACCGAAATCGGTAAGTTTTAATGTACCATCTCCTGTGAGAAGACAGTTAAGAGGTTTTACGTCTCTGTGTATAAGTCCTTTTCTATGGGCAAAAGACAGGCCGTCAAGACACTGAATGGCAAGATCTATTATATGAGAAAGGTTTGTTGTTTTCCCTGATTTAAGGCTTTCAGCAAGGCTTCCTCCCTCTATATATTCAATAAAAATCCTGGGAATATTTCCTATGTCACGTACATAAAAAGCACTTACAACATTCGGATGAAGCCCCATATTTATCCATCCCTGGCACTCATCAAGAAAGTTTTTTTTCTGTTCTTCATCCCCTGTGAGATGGGGATGCATTGATTTCACAGCAAGGATTCTGTTCCATCCGCGATGGCGGACTTTGTAAACTGTTCCGAAAGCACCTTCTCCCAGAACGGACATTACCTGATAAAGACCTGCAATAATATCTCCTGCCTTCCATTCTGATGACTGTGATTTTTCTTCTTCTCTTATCTCTTCGGAAGTTTTTTCCGTAAGAGCCAGAGTTGTTTCCTTATCTGCCATTGAAGGAAGTAAGATACCTGTTATGTCCTGTTCATTATTTTCCAGAACAAAAGTTTTCTCTGAAGGAGAAGTATTTTCTGTCATTTATAATATGCCTTTTCTTAAATCGTATTATCTTACAGGGGTAGGTAATGAATTTGAATTGGGAATAGTACCGGGTTTGACTACATTATCCAGTTTATCTCTTATTTCATGC
>JBEHWP010000136.1:0-10807 GCA_040217665.1 Vulcanimicrobiota bacterium | reverse complement strand
ACGGCCTTTATATCTACCTTTTTTTGTTAAAAAAACAGTATCGATGTTTTCATTGAATATAAGAGAAAGAGCAGGTACAGTTAATTCTACACCACCGAATACAACAATCTGCTCCAGACGAAAGGTCGGTATATCATCTATTACTTTATCTTCCTGTTCTACAATAATTCTTTTATCTTTTTTTCTGAGACGTATATCGGGCTTATCTATATAAAGTGTTGCCACGGTAACCACCTCCTTCAAAATGGCTCTGCAGAGTTCTTTCCTGAATATGTTCTGAATACAATGGAAAACCTGGCAGCACCGTCATGTATTTCTCTGGTAAGTGTACCTATACTGGTTTCTATAACATTCACGTTTTTTTCGTCCATTATCCTGTTAAAAGCTTCTTCAAGAAAAAATATCTTTTTCTTTTTAGACTCAAGTTCACTTAAATGTTTTACATAATTTTTTATAAGACCTGCCATATCTGACTTACTGTTAAGCTTTGGTATTTCACCGGTATGCAGTAAGGGAGTTGCATATCGCCCTTTAGACATATCAAATGTACAATTACAATCTACCTTTGATACTATACCGGGGAGCCAGTATTTTATTCTGGAACAGCCCATAGGGTTTGGCCGAAGAGTATCCAGAAAAGTCTGTGCAATATTACGGTCATAATCTTTACAGTAAGATAAAATCCAGTGGTAATATTCAATGCCTTTTTCACCGGTATAACCGAGAATATAACTGAGAACCATCATTTCTTTTCTGGACAGGTAATATTCACTTCTTGCTTTTTTTACAAGGTATTTTAATACATTACACTTTTCCAGTAATACCTGAAGTCTGCCATCTGAAGATTCACTAATGTTTTCAGGTATATTTATATCTGTCTTAATGGATATTATTACATTCATAAAATCTCTGCTTATTTTCCTGACGGAAAATAGAGGTGCTAACTGATCACCATATGGTTCGAAACTTTCAGGGTCCAGTATAAGACACCTCTTACCTGTTTTCTTATGAATACCGAGTGGAAGTTTCACAAGATTTCCCAGTCCATCTTCAGAAACACTGTCCTGCTTTGGGAAAAGCTCTCTGTGTATCTCTAAGACAGGCATCTCCGACAGAAGAAGTATTTTTCTGCCAAATTCTCTTGCCAGAGAAGCTTCCACCGGATTTTCAAAGAAAAACCAGAGATGATATCCTTTATAACCACTGAATTCCAGAACGTACGGTATTGATTGGTTATTACAGAATAGAGAAACCTTTTTCACTTCTTCTTTTAACAGTTCCATAAGTTTTAATTCTTCTTCTTTATCCTGGAGTTTATCAAGATATTTCTTTTTTATATCCAGATCTATTACCATAAAAGAAACAGTATTGTCTTTTTTCATCAGATAAAGACCTGCTGTAATATCACCTGAAAGATGAGACTTTAAAGAAGAAGAATCAAACTGGCTGTAAAGAGGGAAATAACCTGGCTTACCGTTTATGCTCTCTGTCTGTTTTGCATAAACTCCTTCTCTACCGGAAAATAGTGAAAGATAATGAGTAAGGAAATCGTCGCTGAAAGAAAGAGGTAATCCGTTTTCAGAAGGCAGCTCTTTTAACATATCCTTTGCCTGTTCACAGTCAGGATGTTTCTCCAGAAAACCTTTAAGATAAGGCTCTGCCTCCATTTTCCTGCCCAGGTCAAAAAGCATCTCACAGAGCTCCATTACCGTTTCCTCATCATCAGGATAAAACTTCAACGTATTAAATAAATTCTCCAGATAATCTTCCATCATACCCATATGAGAATACAAATGGCCGCGAAGTTTGAAGAAACTGATGGAATTATCATCATCCTGTTCCATATTATTTAAATTATTCAGTGCTTCACTTTCTTTGCCTTCATTTATTAAATGTGATATAACTGCCAGGTCCATAATATCTTCTCTCCTTTCTAATCTTTAATTATTCTGAACTTACAGCTCTGTCCGCAGAAAAACCTTATTCTTATAAAAATAATCTTTCTGTTTTTCACAGGTAAAGGCTGTATATCCACTTCTTCAACTATGCCTCTTCCGAGTATTTCATGTGTCACTTCATCTCCGACTTTTACGTCCCCTTTTCTCACAGAAGAAAAATCTCCGTTAATTCCCTGAGTAAGCATGGCAATATAGTCATCTACAGTAAGATCGCCAAGACTTATTCTTCCCAGTCTGTCGGCAAGTTTTATTATATAAGGCTCATCCTGTAATCCTTTTTTCCACCTGTCAGGAAGAGCGCGGTAACCGTAAAATGCTCCGCATAGCTGCCCCGCAAAAGAGCCAATTGTATCACTATCAGTATTTATCATATTTACACTTTTCTCTATAACATCTTCAATATTGTTATAATATCGGCAAAACATATAAAGACCGGCAAGAACAGTTCCTGTACCGGCTCTCTTTGTCATAGAGCTGTAACAGCCCAGATCCTGATAAACACAGTGATCTTCCATATCAAAATAATTCTCAAACATAGACAGCTTATCAAGAACTTCTCTTTTTGTTTCATTAAACAGTAATCTGTATAAAGGCCTCTGCCCTCTTCCTTTATTCCATTCTTCTTCCCATAAAAACAGTTCCCGTTCATTGGTGAAATCAGGTTCTAAATTATTAATTTCTTTCATAAGATAATCCACGAATATGGTTCTGTTAAAATATACTGATTTCAGGAGATAAGACAGAGCGAAACCATGTAATAAAGCTCCAAACAATGCTCTGGGATGACCATGAGAGATAATAGTGTTTTTCCATATATTTCTGATAAGTTTCTCCCTGTCGTTAAAACAGACTATACTGATAGGAGCAATCCTCATGGCGGCACCGTTTGCTCCTCCGTCTCTGTAGATAACCATGTAGTTTCCACTCTTTCTGGTAAAAAAGTTGTTATACCAGTTGATCTTTTTCTTTTTCAGATTATCGGCGGCACTTTTTGTGCTTCCTCCTGCCCCTCTGGCATATTCCAGAAAGAGAGGAAATTCATATTTTGAAAAATATAATGGCTCAAATTCACCGGCAGATGTTATTGAACGAGCTGTACAGAGGGTAAGCTGCGTATCATCCGAATATTCTCCGGTTCGTATTTTTTCTATATATGGATAGTACTTATTACCCATAAGCGGTTCCCATGATGCATAATCTTTTAATCTTGTGAGGCCGCATTTCCTTTTTAAAGGAATGTGAGGTTTTTCTGCCGTAATCCAGCCGAGAGCATCACCGGTGGCACCTCCTGCCAGTATTCCCCTGGCTCTGTCGGTAAAAATAGAAGAAATATCTTCCCATGGCCTGTAATCTTTAAATAAATCAAGTTCTTTCAACATTTTATCACTCCTTTTTCAAATTCTACAGAAAACATTCTGTAATGATTTATGAAAAAATCCATCCGTCCGTTCTTATAATATGTTATAAATTTGCCTGAATTGTATTTATAGTTTTTATAAGGATCTAACTGGGCCATAAAATCTCCCCTGTCAGAGAAAAATCTCAGAGATAATTTATGAGACATATCTGTATTTGCCATCTGGACTACAAGATCCAGGTTCGAATCAAATCTAAAATCTTCTACATAAGCCCTGTGACGGTGAAACATATCAGGAAAAACCCTGTAATTATACTTTTTAAGAGAATCACCCAGAAGTCTCTCCCCTTCTTTCATTTCTGCTTCACAGCGGAAACATATGCCCATTAAATACTGAAGGGGAAGCATGTCAGGAATAAGGGCTTCTGCCTGTTTTTTTCTTTTAACTTCCCTGTATACCATATTACTGTATTTATATTTTATGGATGTCATAGGAGTACGGACAATGTCCATGTCTACAGACATAAGAGCTTCCGGCCCTTCGCCTATAGTAGTTCTTGATGAAGAGGCATTGCCGTCGGCAAAAATGACTCCTTCAGCCAGAAGAACTGACGGGCTGAAAACAAGATATACAGGCGTTATGGTATGAGGATAACGATCTGTTTCAGTCTTTATTCCCTCTGTAACATACAGCATAGGCGATCGTCTCGCAAAATAAAGAGGCACATATTCACTCAGGTTTTTACCGTTAAAAAGTTTTACTGTTTCCCTTCTTTTTATTATTTCATTACTGGCAGAATCCATAATATTACTTAAAAGTCCGCTCTTTTTAAGATTTATCCTGCTCAGAAGTCCCGGAGAATTGAAAATACCCTTTAAATTGGATAGTTCGGTAAAATGATAAAGACCTTTTATGTGCTTTTCATCAATAATTCTGCTGAACTCAGATGACATACTGAAAGACCTCCTTTCTTTACTGAAAAATATAAAAGCCCCTGACTGATGTCAGAGGCTTTATTTTTTTGCCGCCATAATACTTCAAATATTATATCAACTCAGGTATTTTTTCATCTATAAACAGTGTCACAGTAAATTACTGTTACAAAAAATAAAAACCATCCTTTCCTTACCCATTTACCGGGGTTATAATTATTATTTATATCAAAACCATTTATATCAAGAAAACTATTCACATCGAATATATTTACTCTTAATTTCCTGCATATATAATCTACAGCAGAACTGCCATGGGACCATATTAAAAGTTTTCCTTCCTCATAGAGAAAACGTTTCATTACTTCATTTCTATCAGAATCTGTTATCCATACATTTTTATAATATTCTGTACACATAAAATTTAATACTTTACTTGCAGTAAAACGAGGCGGACCGGATATATAGGAAGAACAAAAATCCCACAGAATAATATCAGGCTTCATAAAAAACTCCTTTCTAAAAAGAGGGGGCCTTCCGGCCCCTCAGTTCATACAAGTTTTTCAAGTTCAGCTTTCAACAATGCAAACAGCTCTTTAAGTCTTACAAGTTCTCCAGATTTTTTCCCTGATAAAGTGTCCAGCACAGCCCTGAAGGCTTTATCCAGACCTGTCTTTACAGAATACCGAGGCCTAATATTACATGAACTATCATATTTAAGTCCTTTTTCAGGTTTATAAATCCACTGTCCCTTACCTGTATTTATAAAACAGGGTCTTTTGGAGAGTTCCGACAAAACACTTCTGGAACCGACCATTCTGATACTGTACACCCTTTCAAATATCTCATCCTGATGAAGTGTATCTGTATCACTCATTTCAAATACAGTTATTATAGTTTCAAATACAGATTTTTTATTTTCCCCTTCCAGGAAAAGGGCTATCTCGTCTTCAAGCCGTTTTTCCGATACAAAAATCTGCCCTACTGTTTCACAGTTTACGTCCATATCAACATAATCACAGGAAAGTTTGCCATCAATAACACTTGCCAGTTTAACTGCCTTATAAGAAGCAGGCTTTTCTTTATAATAAATCCTGTATTTATCAGGAGAATTCAAATGTTCTATATATACTATTCCTCCTGCCGGAATATCTTCTGAAATAAAATAATCTCTCAGCTTATTCTCGTTATATATTCTCCTGTTAACTCTGTCTATATAAACAGGGAATTCAATCCCTCTGTCAGTTATAATAGTAAATTCTTTCTTATTTTCAGGAAAAAGTTTCTGTGCCGTATCATTAAGCGGTAAAAATCCTCCTGTCCTGTTCAGGAAGCTGACAATAAACCTTACAGAAGCAGGTCTTTCTCTGGTCTCTGCCGTTTTTTCAGCAGCCTCCATGTCCTTTTTCTTATCTTTTTTTACATCGCCATTATCGGGAAGACTGTATTTCTCAGAAAGACCAATGTAATCAGTTTTCTTTCTCGGTGTATTTACTCTTTCTCTGTATCCGGAAGCATCCGGTTCTGCAGAAGAGCCGTAAATCTGTTCATATATAAAATCTTTTTTATCTTCAAGTTCTTCTATGGAAGAAATCACATCAGGAACAATAACCGGCGAAAGAACCGTTTCTTCTGTTGCTTCAGCAAAAATCTCTTTAGTCTCTGCAGGAACCTCGAAAATCTCTTTACGTTCAACAATGGCATCATATCCCATATCATCCATAAGACTGTCGAACCTGTCAGGTGTACAGTTAAACAACTCAAGCGGTATAAGGTTTGGTATATCAAGAGCAGGAAAAATTATTCTTTCCAGTTCTTTTTTCAGATGAACAACAGGGTTGCCTTTACCGTTAATAAAGATAACTTTTTTCCTGCTGTCATAAAAACTGCCTTCATCATAATATTGACTGTATAATTTCTCTTTTAACAGAGGCAGTTTATATCGTACCTTTATATTTCCCACACGATGAACTGACAATTTATTCAACAGAGAAATTTTCACATACAGATCTGCAATATTTTTACTGAGGGTTCTTTTAATTCTTTCCACCGGCCCGTTTAACAGTGGAATCTTTTCTGACAGGTGAATATCTTTCTTCTCAAAACCTGTATCTTTATAAAGTTCTCTCTCAACTGCTCTGCTTATCTCTCTCACGCCAAGTTTCTTTAAAAATCCAATACCTTCCTGAGAGATAACATTCACTGTTCTTACAAGTTCTCTGTCGAATTTTTCAACAAATGAAGTTCTGTCTGCAATGAAAACCTCATCAGGTAAAGAAAGGCCATTAATATCATTAAGAACAGATTTTATGTTTATAAGGTCTTTTAAAACTTCACGGGAAACTTCCATAGAAGCAAGTTTTTCATAGGCATTATTAAGGAGTCTTCTTTCTTCTTTATCAAGATTTTTCAAGGCTTTTTCATTAAAATCAGCAGAAATCTCTTTTATAAGTTCTATATAATCTTCAGGTTTATCAGGCTTATTTCTTACGCCGATAATTCTGAAGAAATCGGCAAAATTTTCCAGATTGCTTCCTTCAAGACAGGCTCTGTATTTTCCAAAATCTTCAAAACAATTAACTGTAAACACTTTTTGGTGTTCCCATAAACGATTTTTCAGCCATATAATCTTTCTGTCTTTTAACTTCAATATTTCAGGTTCATTTCTTCTTTCATAAAGTTTCTGATAGATGTTTGTAGAGACAGGTTTTTCATGGTCAGAAAGCCAGATAATATGGTTAACAATATCTTCTGTCCTTACATCTCCAGGTATATTGAGAAAACCTCTGAAATCCGTCTTTGGCTCTGGAAATTTCAGGAATCTGCCCTGACTTGCAACAAGTTCTCTTACACGGGGCAGATATAGCTCTGACGGTTTATAAAATTTCAATTCCTTACCATCTGCAGGAAGCCAGGATAAATCTTTAAGAGACTGAAGAGCGCTTTTATCCCTGTAATCTTTCCAGTTTTCATTTAAGAACATATAAAGAGATTTTATCTTATCACATGTTTCATTATTACATTCACTTATTATCTTTTTTATATATGAGAGTATATCACTTTCTGAAGGAGCAGTTTTAACGCCAAGATTTGCAAATAGCTGATACCAGAAGGATTTTTTATAATTATCATCTTCAATCTTATAGAGTCTTTTATCAGGTACGGGGTAGGAAAAAGGTAAAATTCTATCCAGATTTTTAGAATGAAAAAACACATCAGAAGCTTTCCTGTATACATGATCATCACATCTTATAAGTTCTGTATCCTTAACAGCTTCTACAATAAGATTTCTTTCTGTGTCATCAGTAATACTGTTATATCTCTTCCCTATCTTTTTTAATATATTAAATCTCTTTTTATCATCCAGTTCATCTTTACCGTAATTAAGGGAAACATAATCTTTCAGATAATTTAAAAATGTCAGTTCTTTTATACCAGGCATACGGGAGAAAAAATCTTTAATATTTCTGTCAAGAACATGCTCGCTTATTATATTATCAATAAGGAGATCATCTGAAATATCTTCTCCCGGTAAAAATAGCGTTTCTTGAGAAGGAGATTTCAGAGAACCTTTCTGAGTTAAAAAAACAGGTATAGATAAAAGTACCTCTATGTCTTCTTCATCAATATTTTCACAGGCAAGAAACTCATATAAATTCTTAATGCCGTTACAGTTCAGATATTCATTATTAAATGTTTCGTCTGAAACCATTTCTGACAGGAAATCAATTATTTCGCTTACAGGCATGAAAGGAACCCTGAAGTGGTCAAGTAAAGAACTGAAGTTTTCTTCCAGTTTTTCATCTATTAAGGCATAATAATCGGAAATAATATTAAAAATCAAAGCCCTGTTTTTATCTGTCAGTCTGTAAAGAGTATATTTACCGGCTCTTTTCAATAAATATCCGTCCTGGTCCAGAAATACAGGAGCTTTATTTATGACTGATTTCGGTATATTATATAAATAATTCTGTAAATAGGTTAATATTCGATAAAGTTTTTCTTCTGTATTTATGAAATCCGGCCCCTCTTCAATCTTTATATAATCTGTTACATTACTGAAGATATATTCTATAAGGTCTGTAGCAGTAAAGGTTTTTACGTCCAGTTTATCCATAAAAGACCAGTAATTCATTGAAATATCTATATTCACAAATTCATCTGCCATGCCGAGAATATCCATTACTTCCCTGGCAGCCATAGATATTTCCCATGGTTTTTTCCAGTTATTATGATTGGAAAGAATAATATTCAGATTTCTGGCTTTCTTTATAAATGTATCAGTTATAATCTTTAAAACCTTATTAGACTGATTGAATTCCAGAGGAAGAAACTTATATAAATCGGAAGGTTTATCCATAAAAGTCTTTATTGTATCTATTTTATCTACAAGCAATAAACCGAGTTCTTCAATCAATTTTTTATTCCATTTTGCTTCACTGTCATCGTCCATATTAATGGACTTACGATCAAAGGTAGGATAAAAATCTCCGTTTATATGAAAAGGAAATCCTGTTTCTACCGATGTAGGAAGGAAATTATACAGTAATCCCGGAACTTTAGAGGAAAAATCAAAGGCTATACTTATATGAGCACTTTTTTTATTATCTGTAAAAACCCCTTTATCAAAGACTCTGTGAACTATTACCCATGTTTTCTCTGATGATTTATTATTAATCGTAACTTTACAGCATTCACTGTCATAGATTTCCACTGTTTTCCTCAAATCCAGAGAAAGTGTATTTCCGTCATAAACTCTTATTCTGTTTAAATTCCTGAGAAAGAGTATCATCAGGGGCAGTTTTTCTATAAGCAAGTCTTTCATTTCCTCTATTTTATCTTTACATACAACTCCGGCTTCTATAGTTCTTCCTGTTTCTGTCTGTGTAAACCTCAGAGGGAAAAGAAATTCCGTATGATCAGTAACAGAGTTTCTCGTAAAATTCACTTTTGATTTCCTGGGGTCGAGTTTTACCATTACTCCGTTAGAATATATAGCAGGAATGTCTGTAATCTGAAAAACCGATACAAAGCCAACACCAAAGGTGCCTATATTATCAATAATATCCCTTTTACCTCCTGCAGCTATTTCAGTTATATTGTCAAAATCCCGTTCTGTAAAAAGACTCCCGTTTGTTATCTTTATACTGTCCGGTAAAAAGAATATATCCAGATATTTTTTACTATCATTATAACCGGCAAGAGCATCATCGGCATTCTGCATTAATTCCTGCATGATAGAAATATATCCTGAATATCCCTTGATGGCCGACCTTATAAACCCCATTTTATTCATTGTATAATCCCTTTCTCCCGGTTTTAACATAAATATCATCATCCTTTCTTTAATTTAAATAAAAAATTCAGGGGCATACACCCCTGAATTTGCTTCAAATAATAATTCAACTTACGTATTTTATCATAAAAACCCCATTCATCTCCCTCTATAGCTAAAGGCTTAGATGGAGATGAATAGGGAGTTAATCATTTTAACTAGATTTTTATAATTTCACTTCATACTTTCCTAACCCGTATGTTATACCTTTGCCGAGATGAAAATACTGACCGAGCATTATAAATACAATAAAATCTTTCAGATTGCCTTGAAATCTTACAGTTCCTTTAAAACCCCCGAGTTTCAGTAATTCTTTCTGTCGTGATGAATAACACTCAACATCTTCCCAGTGCAGATCTGAATATACCATATCTATAGTTTTCGAATATTCCACCAGTTTTCTATAATCAAATAAAAGTTTTTCTCCACAGTGAAAATAGAAAATAGCACTCAATCTTCTGAGAAAACTTCTCATAAATATATGAAATTCAAGGTAATCTACCAGTTTTGCTCTGTATTTTATACGAACCGGTGTAAGGAACGTAAGAGTCACTTCTGAAATTTCTTCCCAGTATTGAATAACTTCATTGATACTGGCAACTCTTATAATATATTCGGGAGATTTTACAGACTTGCTCTGTCCGTTATACAGTACAGACCATTTAGAAAGGAGAAAATTATAGTTTACTACAGACTTTACATGATATTTACCTTCCCTTCCGGTACCGAGTCCAATAAAGCCTGCTTCTTTAAAGGCATGGATAAAATATGGAATATATTGAATGGCTTTCCCTATGAGAATGATTTTAAAATTGAAGGGCTCACCTTTATTGTAAAAACTTTTCCCGTCTGCAGGAGGTTCAAGAATAAAAGGCTGAGGAACAGAGTGATATTTACTGAGCATAGATGCGGAAGGAAAGGGAAAGGATTCGAAAACACAGGCATAGGGGCAGGCTGTATGCAAAACACAGGTATTACATTCACATAAAGGCCTGGTGCATACAGTCTGTCTGAAACAATATCCCAGTGCTCCTCTTATTACAGAACCTTTATAGACCGGCATTTTACAGTCCTGTAAAATCTCTGTTCTGAATTCAATTATGGCAAAATGAAGTTTTGTTATATTATCAGGAAATATTAAATTGAAATTCTCCATTTATTTTGAAGCAAGCCATCTGTTAAGGCCTGCGACAACTGCATTTATCTGAGAAGGTTCAGATGCAG
>JBEHWP010000135.1:0-10827 GCA_040217665.1 Vulcanimicrobiota bacterium | reverse complement strand
AAGTTTTCTCAAAATTATTTGCATTATCCAGTGCTTCAGAATAATTATAGAATAGATAAGAAAGAAGTAATTTATTTAAATAAAGGGTATATAAGATATTTTTATTACCCGATTTTTCACAGAGTGGTAACATTTCTGTTTCGTCATAAAAATCACCTTTTATTACATGAGGATGGTTCGATGTACCTGATAAATTTATTATTACCTGATGATAAATACTGTTAACTTGAGCAGTTGTATCTCTTTTAATATCATTTAGATTTTCTGTAATTGTCCTTATTTCTTTTTCAAGTTCTGTCAGTTCTTTTCCAGTAAAAAAAGACCTGTTAAAATAACATACCAGAGACATATAAGCATAATCAAAATCTCCTGTTTCAAGACCTGTTCTGTAAGCTTCTAAAAAAGGCTCAATTGTATCTTTTATATGAAATTTCCAGTGTCTTAAAATATTAAAAAGAAAGAGAACTTTTGTCTTTATATCTTTATTATTAAATTTTTCCAGGAGTTTTAATGAAAGTCTGCCTATTTCATAACTTTTTTTATATCCACCCTGTACAACAGCCTGGCCAAAAGCGTAACCGACATAACCATAGGCAGACAATGGACTGTTTCCATATTTAAGACTTAACCTTACCATAGTCATAAAAATGATTGGTACAAAATTAAAGGATAAATAGACTGAAGAAGAAAGCATACAGGTAAGAATACGCATTGCAGCAAGTTTTTCCGGATCTGTCATTTCAGGTAAATAAATCAGTTCATCAATTTTCTTTCTTAAAAGAAAAAAATCAGTAATCATACCATTTTTAATTATATCAAAAAATGAAGGATTTTCAGGAAAATTTATCTTTAAAGCTCTGAGAACCGATATGGAAATAGAACATCCTTCTAAAAATTTATTTCTGGCAATACATGATAGTATTTTAATTTCATAAGCTTTTATTTTATCAAGAATTGATCGTCCATTTTTTAAAATTATATCAATAAAAGCTTCAGCCTCTTTCAAGTCATTATTAAGATAAGCAGTTTCACAGGCTTCCTGATATAAAGAAAGAATAAGTTCATAACGGTCATTCCAGTCGTTAAGAGAGACATGATTTATAGCCACTGTAAGGTAAGAAAGTGCAATATCACATGCCATGGACGCTCTGGCCTTTTTCCCTGCCATTAAATTTAATTCTATATATTTATATAATTCCAGGGAAGAACCTGCAGAAGCAATACTGTAATTAAAATGATTTACTATATCAAAAATTTTTTCCTCCATTTTATGAGAAAAGGTGTTATATAAAAAATTACCTGTTTTTAAATGGAATAGCTTTCTATTTTCTTCAGAAATAAGAGAATAAACCGATTGTTTTATGCCACTATGAGAAAACCTGTATTTAATTTCTTCTATATATTCATCATCCAGTTCTATTAACTGTTCTCTTAAAGGAAAAACCAGACCTTCTGAAATAGCTTCTTTCATATATCTGTATATATTGTAAGGTGATTGTTCCGATATTACAGAAAGGGTTATAAGATCAAATTCATTTCCAATAAATGATGCATATTCAAGTATTTCAATTGTTTCTTTACTTAATGACGTAAGTTTTTTAGAAAGATATGATACCATATTATCAGTAATATCCTGAATTTTAATCTCTTTTATATCACAGTGGTAATATCCGTCACCGGTATCAATTTTAATTAATTGTTTTTTATAAAGAACCTTGAGAAATTCTTTTATAAAAAAAGGGTTACCTCCTGTCTTCTCTATTATAATTTCAGATAAATTCTTTATAGAATCACAGCGTTGATGAAGGGTATCACCGATAAAACAAGCAACTGAGTCAGACGGGAGAGGAGAAAGATTAATTTCTTTATTTATCATACCTTCTTTTTTCAATTTATTAATAATCACTGTAAGGGCATCATTCTCTTCGTTATTCCTGTAGGCTCCTATAAGAAAAAAATATTTAATTTTATCATTTCTCAGAAATAATTCAATCAATTTAACGGAAGATAAATCTATCCACTGAAGATCATCTAAAAATAAAACAAGAGGCTTATCATGTGCAAAAATTGAAATAAAATTCTGAAAGGCCAGGTTAAATCTATTCTGACTTTCTAAAATACCAACCTCTTCGATAGAAGGCTGTTCTCCTGTTATTAATTTCAGTTCAGGAATAACATCTATAATGAGCTTTACATTTGCTCCCAGAGAGGAAAGTATTTTTTCTTTCCATGATAAAAGATTTTTCTCTTTTTCAGAGAGAATTCTATGAATAAGTTCTCTCAGTGCTGAAATTATTGCACTGTAAGGAATACGTTGAAATTCATCAAATTTTCCTGACAGAAAAAAACATTTATATTTAGTAACAGTTTTAGAAAATTCCATTACAAGAGAAGATTTACCTGTACCTGGATAACCTGAAACAAAAACAACCTGTTTTTTACCCGGAGCTATACGGTTAAAACAATCAATCATCATAAGAAGCTCATCATTTCTTCCATATAATTTTTGAGGAATAATGAGTCTTCCCGGTAGTTCGCCTGTATTTACCTGAAATGATTTTATCTGTCCGAAATTTTTTAACTGTCTCAAACATTCTTCAAGGTCTTCTTTGACACCTGTGGCACTCTGATAACGATCTTCAGGGTTCTTTGCCAGAAGCTTTAATATAATATCAGAAATAGCTACAGGAATGTGTTTGCTACATTCTGATGGAGGAACAGGATTTTTAGCTATATGACAGTGTATAATCTCAAGTATATCTTCTGATTCAAACGGTAATTTTCCTGTAATCATTTCATAAAAAGTAACACCGAGAGAATAAAGATCGGTACGATAGTCTATGGAACGATTCATTTTTCCTGTTTGTTCAGGAGAAATATAAGGAATGGTTCCGGCTATAAAATAAGGATTTCTTATATCAAAAGCTTCTTCCTGTAATGATGTGGATAAACCAAAATCGATAATCTTAATAACATCTGTTTCAGAATTAAAAATAATATTTGACGGATTAAGGTCTTTATGGGTAATGTTGAGCAGGTGAATATGGCTCAGTATATCAGTAATATTAATAGCAATTACTAAAAACTCTTCAATATAGAAGGGTCTTGCTTTTATAAACTCTTTAAGTGATTTTCCGTTACAATCTTCAAGTATAATAACAGGACTGTTGTTATACTTTATAAAATCATAGGCCTTTATTACACCCGGCAGTTCTATAGACTTTAAAATATTATACTCATGTTTATATATAAACAGTTCTTCTGAAGTAGGATAATCTTTTTTCAGGAATTTAAAAATAACAGGAAGATTTTTACGGTAACCTCTATAAACCAGAGTACGGTCACTTTCATAAATGATGGAACTTAACTCACAAGAAGGTAAAGAGATAAAATTCATATAGAACATTCCCTGCTAACTATATGACATGCTACATAGTGTTCTTTTTTTATTTCCAAAAAATCCGGTTCTTTTTCCATACAGATTTCTTCTTTAAGCCAGCATCTGGTTCTAAATCTGCATCCGGAAGAAATATCTAAATTACCCGGCACATCTCCTTCTAGTAATATACGATTATTAATATTATCAGGATCGGGTATGGCAGATAAAAGAGCTTTTGTATAGGGATGAAGGGGATTATCATAAAGTTCTTCAGAAGATGCAATTTCCATTAATTTTCCCAGATACATAACTCCTACTCTGTTGCTTATATGTTTTACCACACTTAAATCATGAGATATAAACAGATAGGTCAATTCCATTTCTTTCTGTAAATCAGAAAGAAGATTTATAATCTGGGCCTGAATTGATACATCAAGAGCGGAAACAGGCTCGTCTGCAATAATAAATCGAGGCTCTACGGAAAGAGCTCTTGCAATACCTATTCTCTGCCTCTGACCTCCGCTGAATTCATGAGGATAACGGTTTATATGAGACGGACTGAGGCCAACTTTATTTAACAGTTCTTTAATTTTTGAAGTTCTTTCTTTACCTGACGCAAGGCGGTGAATATCCAGCGGTTCACCGATAATATCTCCTACAGTCATACGGGGATTAAGCGAAGCATAGGGATCCTGAAATATTACCTGTATATCTTTTCTGAGCCTATTCATATCTCCTGCTTTAAGCTCAAGAATATTTCTGTCATTAAAAAATATTTTACCTTCAGTCGGTTCAAGAAGACGGAGTATTAATCTTCCTGCAGTGCTTTTCCCGCATCCGCTTTCACCTACGAGTCCCAGTGTTTCTCCTTTTCCGATAGAAAAATTTATACCGTCAACTGCTTTTACATAGCCTGTTACTTTAGAAAATATGATTCCCTTCTTTACAGGGAAATATTTTTTGAGTCCTTTAACTGTCAAGAGATTCATTTCAATATTCACTACTCAATATTCACTACTCAATATTCACTCATTAATTATGAATTGTTATAAAAGTAACTATAATTATATCCTCTTCATGAAAAATAGTAAATAAAAAAAGTTACAAAAAAAATTATACACTTTTCCACAGGCTATAATATAATAATATAATATATATATATATATAGTAGTAGTAGTATTAGGTACCTGTGGATATGTGGATAACTCATTTTATGTTCGTAAAAACCATTATAAATCCTAATTATTGTATTTTTTACGATCTGTGGATAAACCTGTGGATAAGCTGTGAATAGTTATCCACATATCCACAGATTTTTTTTCATGGGGTCGCCATCCACAGGCTATCCACAGGCTATCCACAGGTTTATCCACAGGTTATCCACAGGTAAAACAGTTAAATTAGTCCTTATTGTAATGTAAAAATAGTTGAATTATATATATATAGTAATATATTATATAGAAAAAAATTTAATAATATTTAAAAAAAAACACCAGAAATTTTATCCACAGGCTATATATTATTATATTATAAGGTATTTTATAGTTATCCACAGGTTATCCACAGACTTATCCACAGGTTATCCACAGATGAAATTTTTGTAAAATTTATTCACAGGTAAATAATTTATATTTAGTGAACACTTTGTTAGTTATCCACAGGTTGTCCACAGGTTATCCACAGGTTTATCCACAGGTTATCCACAGAAAGAATTTTTTATAGTTATCCACATGGCAATAAATGTTATTATATAAAGATTTTTCTTGTTATTTACAGGTTATCCACAGGTTTATCCACAGACTTATCCACAGACTTATCCACAGGGACAGGGATTAACAGTATTATAGGGATTATCAGAATGGTTGTTTATCCTCTTATATAAAGTTATCCACTTGTACACAGACTTATCCACAGAGAAAAGGTTTGGCATTATAGTACCGGTTAAAAAAATCCTGTTAAACCTTTTCATCATGTTAATCCTGCCAAAAAATGTTATAATAAAGGTTTAAAGCTACATGTTACATCAAGAACAGGGAGTTATGTATATGTCTAAAAATGGTTCTTTAAGATTTATATTTGTCCGTCATGGCGAGACTACAGGAAATTCAAGTATAAGATTTTTTGGAAAAACCGATATTCCTTTAAGTGATGAGGGACAGGAGCAGATGAGAGCTGCCGGTGAAGTTCTTAAAACAGAACATTTCGATGTAATATTTACAAGCACTTTATGTAGAACTATAGAAGGTGCCAGAATAATAGCAGGAAACAGGAATATACCTTTATATCCTATGATAGAGTTCAGAGAGATAGATTTCGGCATATGGGAAGGACTTACTCTTGAAGAAATTGAAGAAAAGGATCCTGTTCTCTTTGCCGAATGGAGAAAAGATTTCTGGAAATTTGATTATCCTGAAGGCGACATAAGGAATGAGTTTATTGAAAAAGTGAAAAGTGGTATTGATAATGTATTAAATAAAATAAATAAAGGAACAGTGTTACTTGTTCTTCATAAAGGAATTATAAGGACTGCAATTTATTATTTGCTCGGTAATCTAGATAATCACCATAAGAGTTTTCAGGCAGATCTGGGATCTATTCATGAACTGGAAAGAATAAACGGGAAATGGAATTATAAAAAAATAAATTATACGGAACATCTTCCTAAATAATAAGTACATAGAAAAATCTTGCTATACCATATATCATAAATGAACATATCAGAAAAAGTAATATATATCTTATTATATCTTCATTTTTAATAAAAAATATTTTTATAATATCTTTTATTTTTTCTGGCATAAAATTATAAAGTGCCAGGAATAAAAATATGATATAAAATATAAAACCAAAAGGATGATAATAAAAGGCTTTAGTAAATTTTATATGACTTATGCTGGTAACGCTTCTTGTCAGCCCGCAGGCAGGACATGGTAATTTTGTTAATATATAAAGGCCACATGTACTTCTGTCAAGTCCGTCAGTAGGAAGAATAAAAGATATTATTATAACTAAAAGAGAAGTTATTGTTGTAAATTTATTCAGAAAAATATTGGAGAAAATGGAATTTTTCATAATAAATGTTTAATGAATGTTCTTTAATATAAATACTATTATTACAATTAGAATATCAATTATACCCAGTATTATGCCAATATTACCGAGTGATTTTTCCGATTCGTACTGAATGGCTCTATACCCCATGATTATTGCAAGAGGACCAAACATAATCTGGCAGCAAAAAAGTCCTAACAATCCAGTTAAAAAGGATATCATGCCAATCCCCTTGCCTTCTTCTCTCAGAATGATACCATGTTGTTTCCATTCTTGCTTGTTTTTTACAGGTTCTACCGTTGCCCCGCAGTATGTGCAGGTAGAAGCGGAAATTTTAATAGTCTGGCCACAAACTATACAGAATTTTTCATCATTACCTATAACCTGCTCCGGAGGCCGGACACTATGTTCATATGATTGATTACAGGATATTTGTTCTTCTCTATCACTGAAATCAGATGCAAAGTCAGAAGTGATGTTTTCTGTTAGTTTTCTTCCGCAGTTTATACAGAATTTTGTATCTACATTTAATTCCCCGCAATTTGGACAATTAATTTCCATTATATTTCTCTCCTGTATTCTGATGACTAAACATATTTTCTATCTCTTGATGAAGAAATATGCATTTCTTCTCTATATTTTGCTACAGTTCTTCTTGCCAGATTTATTCCAGTAAGTTCTGAGAGCATTTCTGATATTTCTTTATCACTCATGGGATTGTCTTTATCTTCCTTATCTATAATAGCTTTTATTTCTTCTTTTATGGGAAGAGAAGGATCGAAGAAGAAATCAAAATTCACTATCTTTCCTGATGGCAACTGAACAAATTTATCTTTCGTAGCTCTGCTTACAGTAGAGTCATGAATATTAAGTGCTTCTGCAACCTGAACTCTTGTAAGTGGTATTAAATGGGAAATGCCATGGTAAAAAAATTTTTTTTGAAGTTCTACAATTTTTTTTGTTACTTTTACTATTGTTTCTTCCCTTTGATATAGATTTTCTATGAATATTCTTGCTCTGTGGAAATAATTTCTCGTATGTTCTATTTCATTTGAAGAATATTTATTTTTATTTCTTTTTATATCTTCATACAGTTCTTTATAAATTCTGTTAATTCTAAAATTTTTGTAATTGTTATATACTGTTTCTACTTCAAATTTTTCATTGTTTTCTTTTATTATCACATCAGGTGTTAATTTTACTGTTTCCTGTTTTAACATATTTATGGAAAAATTCCTTCCCGGATATGGATTGACATTATTTTTTATAAAATATGCTGCATTTCTTATATCATCTATTGTGACCTGAATGCTTTCGGAAAGAATTGTAAATCTTCTGTGATGAAAATCGTTCCAATATTTATCAGATAATAATTTCCATACTATGGAAGGAACATGACTGTTTACATTTTTTAACTGTAATGTAATACATTCTTTCAGATTTCTTGCACCTATACCGGCAGGTTCCATGGTTTGAATTGCTTTTATTATTTTTTCCAGCTTTCCGTTATCTATATTGAATTTTTTCAGCAATTCATTCTCTTCATATTTGAGATAGCCATCATCATCGATATAATTAAGCAGGTATTTCCCTATGAGAAAGTCTTCTCCGGTATTAAGAACTAGAGGTAGATTTATATATAAATAATCTCTCAAAGTTTCTCTTGATACTATTTGTTCATGCATTTCTTCATTATCAGAAGAACGGTATTTTTCTATAAATGATCTTGAAAGATATTCTACTTCTTCAAGATATTCTTCTCTTTCCAGTAATTTTTCCGATATATCGTCTACAGTTTTTTCTGTAGATTTTTTACCGCATATAGGGCAGATATTTTCTTCCAGTTTTAACTGACATATGGGACACTTTAACTCTATTTTATTTTCTTCCATTTCCAGAGCAGGATTTTCAAGAAGTTCTTCTTCTATTTTTTCCTCAAGTTCCATTCTGGACATCTGTAAAATAGTGTTGGCCATAATTAACTTGGGATCGAGTTTTTGTGTCTGTATTGCTGATAACATTGGATCCATGCTTATTTTCATTTTTTTACCCTTATGCAATTATTTATGGATACTTATGAAGGTAACTATAATATTATATCATAAATAAATATATAATATCAAAAGATTGTGTTTTTTTGACAGGTAGATTCATTTGTATAAAGCAATCTTACCAGAATTTCCACCACGGGGGTTTCGGGGGTCATGTTAATCTTTGAGTTTTAAACCTGTTATCTGTTTCTTCCTGATATTGAGGCAAGTTCTGAGCTTTTATTATATCATTCTCTTCAATATGTATTAATATTACAGTTATATTATCTTTTCCTCCGAATTCTTTTGCCTTTTCCATGAGTTTTTCTTTTATTTTTTCTGTATCTTTTTCTTCTACTACTATATCTTTTATTAGATTATCATCTATCATTGTTGTAAGTCCATCTGAGCATAAAAGTAGATAATCTCCCGGTTTTATAAGTATTTGATTGTAATCAGGCTCTACTTTATCCTTATTACCAACTGCTTTTGAAAGAACATGTTTCAGAGGGTGTTTTTTAGCTTCTTCAGAAGTTATACGTTTGGATTTTATTAATTCATTAATAACGGTATGATCTTCCGTGAGAAGTGATATGGTATCTTCACATATAACATAGGCTCTTACATCTCCTACATGACCTATATGAAAAAGATTGCCTTCTGCTATGGCTATTATAATAGTACACCCCATACCGGAAAGCTTCCTGTGTAATCTGGATTCTTCCAGTATGACTTTATTTGCCGTGCCTATGGATTCATTTATGGCTTCTTTTATATCGCCTTCAGTACATATGATACGTGATATTTTTTCTTTTGTAAGAAATTGTTCTGCTGTTTCTACTGCAAGTTTACTTGCCTTTTCGCCTGCCTGATGACCGCCCATGCCATCGGCTATAATAAAGAGATTTCTTTCTGTATCTACAAAAAGAAAATCTTCATTGTTTTTTCTTTTGCATCCGGGGTCTGTGCCACTTGAGACTTTCAAGTATTAATGTCTCCTTTACGATAATCTACTGAATTAACACTTGTATTATATAATTTAACTATATTTTACAGAATAAATCAAGGTGAAAATTTATATTTTTTAATATGAGATTGCCTTTGAAAATGAAAGGTGATTTTATATACAATGGAAAAAGAAATTTATCACAGAATATTCAGAGTGAAAAGTGAAAAGTGAAAAAAATTGGATTTTACTTGCTTTTCACTACTTATTTTTCACTAATTAATAGATTTACAAAATTAAGTGCAATTTTCAGTAAAAATAAAAAAAACGCCTGAACGTTTTTTTTATTTTCATAGTCTATGAAAATTTACAGATTAGCTAATAAAATTCTTTACAATCACCTTTGATTTTTGGGAAATTATCCCATAAACTGCCCTGAATTTCTTTCGGCAAAGAAAATAAAATTTCCGTCAGGATGTTTTGGTGCAGTTTCCATTGCCTGTTTTGTAGTTGTCTTTATTGTACCTGTTGCAGGATCAGCGTAGGATACATTATCTCCCTGAACTTTAACTATGGTAACAATATGACCTCTTCCTGAAGGTGAAAATTCCGGTCCGTTTAACGCCACTATTACAGGTGTTTTTTCGTTATTTATCTTTTGCTCTATAAGTCCCCATGAATAAGGTGAAATATTTCCTCCGTCTCTCCATTTCATTCCCTGAGAAGATGTTTCGCCATTAAGGGCATTTAATAATTGAAAACCGTATCTGGTATTAATATCGGCATCTGTAAGGTTTTTACCTGTTATACTATTTATGCACATGGCAACACTTGTCTGGCCGCAGGAAATGGAATTATTCTGTGCGAGAGGTTTCAGATTTGTTAAAGGTCCGGGCCCTGTATACTGATAATTATTCTGGTTAGGGAAAGGCATACCGGTAATTCCTGACATCTGAGGATAATTTACCTGCATAGCCCCCTGATTTTGCAGGTTTGCGAAGGTTTCCTGAAAAGATTGGTCTGTTTTTATCTGATTCACTTCAGGATTGAATTTTCTTTCTATTTCATTTATTCTGTTAAATACATTATTTATTTCACTGAGACTCATTTATATCACCTTCTTAAAAATTCTAATATACTGGTTGAGTATATTATTACATAATTTCTTTTCCAAATAATTAATAAATTGTTAATTTTTTGTTAACATCCACTTTTATTTTTTATAAAATTGTACCACCGGACCTCATCTCCACTGCTGTCTGCGTTATTGATTAACCAGTATCTTCCCCTCTCTATTGTCCTGGATTTTTTACAGTTCTTCTGTTTTAACATAAAATATCAATCATGGCAGTCATGCTATTCAGAGTGCCACAATCACATCTGTGAAATCCTTCGCCATTTGATATATCTACAGGCTTATT
>JBEHWP010000134.1:0-10857 GCA_040217665.1 Vulcanimicrobiota bacterium | reverse complement strand
TTTATGAAGAGAAAAAAAATACCCTATGGCATATCAGATTTTGACCGGATAAGAAGACAGAATTATTATTATGTAGATAAGACAGGATTTATAGGAAATATAGAAGACAGTCCTCCCTACTTGTTTTTAATCCGTCCCAGCCGTTTTGGTAAATCTCTCTTTCTGTCTCTTATGGAATGTTATTATGATATAAAAAGAAAAGATGATTTTGAAGAAATTTTCTCAGGGACTTATATTTATGATAATCCTATAGAGGAAAGAAATAAATATTTAATATTAAAATTTAATTTTTCAGCAGTAAGGTCAAACATTACTGAAGTGGAAGAGTCTTTTAATAATATGATAAGACTTGATGCTCTGGCCTTTATAGAAAAATATAAGGACCTTATAAAAGATACTGATGGTGAAATGTACAGAACTATAAAAGATGTCAGACAGGCCTCGGAAATTTTAAAATATGTTATAAGTTTTGTTAAAAATAAAGGCAAAATATATCTACTAATCGATGAATATGATAATTTTACCAATACAATAATTTCCTCACAGGGTAAAGAACGATATATGGCAATAACTCATGGAGAAGGTTTTTACAGACATTTTTTCAATGTAATAAAATGGGGAACAACCGGCTCAGATGCACCGGTATCGAAGTTATTCATAACAGATGAAATGAATAAACAGACTGCTTTACGTGATTATATCCAGGGAGAGAAATCTGTGCAGACATTTTTAAGGGCTTATCTGAATATATCCAATTATTATATCACAAGGAGTGAGAGTGAATTAAATAAAGGATATTGTGATATATTAATGATTCCCAATTTACTGTCCTATCCTGATTTACTTTATTCCTATCTTCTGGAGATAAAATACATATCTGTATCGGAATACAGTGAAAGCAGATTGAATTCAAAGATTCTTGAGGCGGAGAAAGAACTGAGGAGATATGAAGAGGACAGTGGTTTAAAGCAATTCACAGGTGAGACGAAACTTATAAAGATAATCCTTGTTTTCTGCGGAGTTGAATTGAAGTATAAATCATTGATCTGTGAATAGTGAGACGATTTAGCTATATTTCTGCTTATAGTTCTATCGACCATCTATGTTTTTGAACGTAGAAGGAACGGTATCTGAAGATATAGTTGCTAAGGACTAATTACCGCTCCAGGTAAAATAGTATCCCAAAAAATAAAAAAATATTATATAATCTCCTTAAAAACTTAAGGGGGAATATAAATGCAGGGTAGAAAACCACCTGGTAAACTATGAATATCCTGTTTCAATTTTTATTTTTTCAGGCACTTTCCGTATAATCTCTTTCAATTACTTTCGTAATACAGTTTATAGCTCCATGAAGACAACTTATTACAGTCATATCAATTGGTACAGGGTCATAGCCATATTTTTTATAAACTCCGTTCCCTGCATTATCAAGTTCAGGTATACCAAAATTGGGAATAAAGATATTATTTCCGTCTATTACAGAATTATTATAGGTTATACCGGGAACATCACAGATAGAAGAGGTGGCCAGATAAGGAACTCTTTCTATTTTGTAACCGCTGTCTTCAAGACCTTTTGCAACGGCATCGAAATTCTCCTGTAAAGCCCTGTCATCTTTTAAATGTTCAAACAGTCTCTCAATAGGGTGACTGTGAACTCCCTGAATTTTTTCACTCAGGGATTTTTCATAGGAAGCAAATTTTTTCGGCTCTTTTTCTTTAATATCTTTTAAAATATTAAGAGCCATAGAAGGATCACCTACTGTTATAACCTTCTTGCCTGTTTTCGGGTCTGTCTTACCCAGGGGAGTCATAGCCATATCTATATGAAAAGCAGGCTGTTCTCCTTTATATCCTATGACAACTACCTTCTGATGGGGGAAAGTCCTGTCCATCATAGTTTTTACAAGTTCTTCCTGACCGAGGCTTTTAGCGTTATCTATTTTCAGCTCACCTGTTATTTTATCATATTTGGAAGGGTAGCTTTTCATATCCTCGATTGCAAAAGCCACTGCATCGGAGCCTACAAAAACAGTGTCATCAGTAGCAAGCTGATTTCCGCCGTCAATAAATATACCTTCCATTTTCTTATATTTCACTTCAGGATTTACTTTTGCAAGTTCAGATGCTACAGCTCGGTCACCTCTGGCGGGGAACCAACTTCTATCCTGTGCCACAACATTGTTGCCAACTACAAGGGTTGAATCCTGGGCCCATATGGAAAAACTGTTGTTACTTGCACTTATCTGAACTCTTTCAGGATTGGAAACTATTCCGTCTTTAGCCCACTGGTTGACAGAGTTCTGTATTTTTTCTTTATCATCTTCGGAAGTAAGAATAGTAAATTTTGCCGCAGGCATTTTAGCCATAAAGGTTTTCATGGCTTCCAGCAGATAGGAAGACTCCATATCACTGATTCCGCCGAAGGTAAGGCACATGTGTTTTATTGTTCCCTCATTGGCAGGAATCATATAATCATTCATTTCAAGGCTGGAATCATCTTGTTTGATAATCTTTCTATCTATAGCTTTTCTGGCAAGATCGGTATTCAAAGCAATCTCTTTCTTTTCTCCTCCGTCCGCTAGCTCCTCCGATTTACCTGACATTTTACTGAATTTCTTTTTAAGCTTTCCAAGGTCGAGAATTGCCTTCATGCTTTCATCTTCTCCGGGAGATGCCTTCATAAACCCATCCATCTTATCAGGATCAAGTTTTACTTCTTTTAATATTTTTTCTCTTTCTCCGCTGAAACTACCAGGATTTATACCTTCATAAATTTGTCTCTTATTGTATATCTTCATATTTTATCCCTCTTTTTTATTTAAAATTAGTGAGTAGTGAGTAGTGATTGGGTTTTATCTCACTATTCACTACTCATAGTTTTTCGAATACTCTTTTACCTGGAGCGGTACTAAGTAATTTTTTATTTGTAAGAACAGGTTTTCTATATTTACTAACCTGAGCATAAGCATGTAATAAAATTATCCCTCCTGTTACGCGTTACGAGAGCTTATATTTATTATTTATACTCACCTCTATATAATGCGAATATCCACGGAAACAGGTAACATGGCGGGGATAAACCCTGTTCCCGGGATATACATTACTGTGATACTCATGGGCCTTCGTAAATAAGAAAATCCTGTGTTTTTATATCAATTGCATATTTGGCATTTTCATTCTTATCCTGGAATGGATTAATTTCTTTAGCAACTTTCTTTATAGATTGTATATTTTCTTTTGATATTTCGACATTAGAAGGAAGACCGTCCAGTAATGATATACTTACTTTCATTTTAGAGTTAAAACTCTGTATATCTCCTATATCATCTTCCGTCACTACTTCTGTATTTGCCTGTTTTGCTAGCCTGACAATATCATCATAGTCGACACCTATAGAAGGTTCCGTTGTTTTACATGTCAAAGAACCTAAACCTAAAAATCCCTCTTCTTCTTTTGTAAAATTTTCCTTACAGTCTCTATTTATATCGATGATGTCACGTGTATTCCCATAAGTTATACCATTTACTCTCCATTTCTGATCCTTTAAAAGGGGATATCTCCCATAGATTTTATGTTCGCCTGAAAACTGTTCTGATGTCCTCTTTATCATAATTTTTTCTCCTTCTTGTAATTATACTCCCAGACATAACCACTTGTAATAGTATTGGTATCTGGATCTTTATTAAGGATTCCTCCGGCTCCTACTACTTTAGAGTAATTTTCAAGACTATAACTATTAATTATCGTTTTATCATTTTCTGTATGACAGTAGAACGCGCCTTTGCCTGATATTATGCGATTGACTGGTTCTCCGTCCTTCATATGAACTTCATGAGTCCAATAATTATCGTTCGGCATAACATCGTGCTGCAAAAGTATTTCCCCTTTTTGGGGATTGAGATCGCTGGCGCTATTATCTATATTTTTAGCCTTTATACTTTGTAATGATGCTAATGCATTTGCTATATTACGTTTTACTATAGCGTAAGTATTTCTTTCATCACTGGAAAGACTGAATTCGTCCTTCAGTTTAAATTCAACCATATCCCCCCCATGATCTTTTACCTCTTTTCTGATAGGCTCCAGTAGATCGTTTGGCGTAAGAGAAAGATTTACCGGTGTTCTAAGATTTCTTATAGTCTCCATTATTATTACTTCCTTTCTTTTTCTAGCAGCAGAGTTTTATATTTAGACAAACATACATATACATCCCTCCTCGTATAATAGTAATATATGAAAATGGAATTTAAGGATTTTATAAAATCCAAAACCGCAAATTCATACTTAATTAATAATACCTGAATTTAAAATGTATCCTTATATAAGGTATCCTTACATAATTCATTCATGTAAATATATTTAATAACCTGTAAATCAATAATTCATTGTCAGAGGTTGATAAATTAATATAAAGAAAAATATAATTTGTTGCAAAAATCAGAACATTGACTTCATTACGGGTGAATGGGAAGGACAACTCCACAATACTTCTTTATAATGATGCTTCTCATCTGAATAATTTTTTGTCACCTTATATGTGAGATCAGGAACGTTTTTAGTTTTTCTTTATTCTTCTATTATTTCGATTTCTTCTTCTCCTTCCTCTATATCCAGGTCATATAACAGGTTATTGTTTTGTTGTTTACATTGAACTATTCCTTTATTTGCTACCTTATAAGCATTTATTGTGTTATCTTTTTTCCCAATTGCATTTTTTTTATTCTCATTCATTTTTTCTTTTACTCCTTTCATCTTGATGAAAATCTTAAAATGGAGGCAGATCTTCTTCTGTTATGACATGTCTGGTAATAATTACTTTCTCGCATATTACGAGTCCTAGTAACATTATAAAATTACCGATTGTATTACTTGTAGCCGATACTATAACAATATCTTTGTACGCAAGTATATCTGCACCATATGGTCTGTCGTGCTGGCATGAAGCAAGATAAACATTATTTACTATATCTGTAAAGGTGCTCAGATTATCTTTTTCCCTTATAGATTTTTCATTTATATCCTTTCCATCCCACAGAAGTTTAGGATAGAGACCGTATTTATCCAGAAGGATATCTCTGGAAAGAGTTCCATTTATTTTTTCTACAGGTTGCCAGTGGGTATTAGTTTTATCATGCGTCACAAGTATCATATCCTGTTTCATTCTTGTATGAACTGTATATAAGTGTTTACCATATGAGTAGTCTATTCCCAGAACCTGGCTTGTCATATAATGTTCCCCCGGATACATGCTTCGTTTTACCCTCCTTTATGTTTATAGAGTATGGTTATCGATAATCAAAAAGTTTTATATTATGAATAAAACTTAATTCAGATTTAAGTGTCATGCAAGAGTCAGAGAGGTTCCAATCTGATATAGTCAGGTGAGTAAGGGCATTTGTAAAATTTTGTAGATTCCATTCATCTGAATAAGCAAGGTAATTTTATTTGTTTCTTAACATTACAGTGCTCTGTAAGGTATATTTTTCAGGACTTTCTTCACCTGATGTTTCATAAGGTTTTACAGGTTTACCTATCTTAACTATTATATTAATTTTTTTTGATGAAGAGTCGAAAATAAAATTAAGCTGTCTTATATTTCCTGTTATGATTCGTCCGGGAGTAAGATATTTATCGGATGGCGTATTCGGATCGATATAGCGAGCCATCGGATAAGTTGTGGTAGAGTTCGAGTCGGGAGGATAACAGAGATCTTTTAAAACACATGTGGAAAAAATGTCCTTATTACCCAGAAAAACTTTTTTGCTTAAAAGTTGATAATAACCGGAAGCAGTAATACCTGGGTCCTGCCGGAGATAAAATATAATAAATTTTTTCCAGTTTATCTGTCCGAGAATACTGTACTTTGGTATACTCCCGTCATCATCATATGCAGAAAGGAAAGAAATGGCATTACTCTGATTATCAGGATCCGACACATTAGGAAAATCGATTATCTCTACACTGTCCGGCGAACTTGCTCTTATATCGTTTTCTATTCTCTCTATAAGAATCTGTGCACTATCTTTTATATCCACTGTATTTCTGGCTTTAATCCAACTTTTTGTAGAAATGGAAAAAATGTAAAACATAAGGCTTAAAAGCATTGAAAAAATAGCAATAGAAACCAATATTTCTATAAGAGTCATACCTGATAAAGTTTTTTTCATAGTTATCACTTTTTATAATCTGAAAACAGATAAATTATCATTTTTACTTTAACATTTTTACTCTGATTTTTACTATCATTTGAAACAGTAACTGTTATTTTTTTATATTTTATTGTATCTGCAGAAGGATAGGTATTTTCTATGATACTGGTTTTTACTGTAAATCCTGACTCACTGGTAATTATATTCGGGTCAACAGGTATAGAAGAATATTCCATAGATTTATAGTTTTCAATATATCTTCTGGCTATTATGTTAGCATAGTTGTATCCGCTTCCTTTCTGAATTCCTTCGAGTCCTGCGATTATAGTTCCTATCATAACAACTATTACTATAGATATGAGTCCTATGGCAACAAGTATTTCAGCAAAGGTCATACCTTTTGTATTTTTTTCTGAACGTATATTATAAGATAACATTAAACAAATACCTTCCAGAGAAAATAACATTCCCTTCACCCGGACGGATTCTACATAATTTATATTTGGTAATTTTTCCCTCACTGAAGATATTTTTTGCTTTATCCACGAATTTCATAAATATCACTCTCCTGTGATATAATGTTTTAGAGTAAAGTCCGGCAGAAACAACTGCCGGCTTTACCTTTTACAGACGAGTATTTGCACTCTGAAGCTGATTTATATAATTGGTTATGTATTGCTCTGTAGCGCTTGTCTCTTCTCCTCTGTTAGCTCCTTTAAGCACCTTACTGTTGGCATATTGAAGTTGATCTATAGTGCTATGTATCATTTGAGCAGTTTTACTGTTAGCTTCATTTTCAGCTCCCTTTGCAGTGACCAGATTATCACTGATACCTGTCGGTGTACTTATACCGTTGCTGGCACTGGTGTCACTATTCCATCCCAGACAACTGTCGCTTATACCCATATCACTGGCTGTCTGCCGGTCTATTGATGTGAAGCCCATACCATTGTTATTACTGCCTGTACTTTTGCCGGCACTGGTGTCACTATTCCATCCCAGACAACTGTCGCTTATACCCATATCACCGGCTGTCTGTGAATCTATAGAGGTGAATTCCTCTGCATCGTCAGAAAGATTTACACTATCCTTTGTTGATATATTGCCGGTATTACTGGTAATATTCTGTGCTTTTTCCATGGCAGTTGTTTTACTCTCATTGTTGTTTATGCTTCCTATCTGCACGGGGCTTTGACTACTTTTACCGCTCCCTATCTGCACGGGACTTTGACTGTTTTTACCGCTCCCTATCTGTACGGGACTTTGACTACTTTTACCGCTCCCTATCTGCACGGCATTTTTACTCCCACCTCCACTGCTGATTCCTGGATTCGCTCCTCCGCCACTGCCTACTGATGATACTCCTCCCATTTTATAACACTCCTTTCGTTAATTTTACATTAAAATAAAATATCATTTTATTTTGTTGTTGTTAAAAAATCTATATACCATATCCATGCATAATCCGGTAATGTAAATAATCTATAAACCTGTAATTTAGCAATTAACTGTCCTTAACTGGTAAAATTAATACTAAGAAAAATATAATTTGTTGCGAAAATAAAAATATTGAATTCATTTCTCTCTTACTTTCTATTCTGGAATGTTATTATGACAGAAAAAGAAAAGATAATTTTGAAGAAATTTTCTCCGGGACTTAAATTTATGATAACCCTAACGGTTTATTATTTCTTTTACTCTGTACTTCTCCATTTTCGCAACAGATCTATTAATTTTTTTAATATTCATCTTATGCTTATTATTACAGAATTTTTTCTGGATTTTTTTGAGGAATTTTTTATTTTTTTACAGATTTTTTTTACTTTTTTTTATTTTTCTGTGAAAAAGAATAAAGTGATTCTTTGTCAAAAAAATTACAGAAAGGATGAATGGAAAAATAGGTAGATGATGTAAAATTTTTAATCAGGAGGTAACAGGTTATGTATAAAAAAACGTTATTCTTAAAAAAAGAAGGTTTTGCTCTCATAACTGTCCTTTTTATGACATGTATTCTTGCTATAATGATAGTAAGCCTTATTACTCTTACTTCTCAGACACTTTACCGGGCTACTAATAGTATCAGTAGAAATTCAATTTTACCTGTGGCAGATTCTGCAATCTCCGAGGTTGTGATAAAACTGACAGATGATAATAACTGGGGTAAAAACAAAGAACGTCTTTTAATGCGGTCCGGTAATCAGAATATGAGAGTAGGAGATATAGACCCCCTTAATCTGCCTTCTGTAAATTCCAATTTTACTTTTGATGAAATAAACAGTTATTATTTTGTAACCTTCGACTCCGACGATTCAGCTTTTAAAACCGGTGAAAAGTTTTTTTCCGTTAACAATCTTTTCGGTGACGCAAGTGTGCCGAACTGGAGAGGGGAGCCAGTTCCTCCTCATACGGCAGACATTGTGATTACGGTTGCCCGGGATAATACTGTCAGACATGTAGAAGTTCTGCTTACAGGTATACCAGTGTCACAGAGTGGTATGACAAGCGGGGCAAGAGGAAATGTTTCCATAAAAACAAATCGTTTTACTTTATCCAGTGTAAATGAGGGAGGGGCATCTCCGAATTTTCATTCGAATTACAATCCTTCACCTTCGAGTGAAATTTCTATGGGAATTTATAATATGTCCGGTACTGCATCACCGATAATGGATATCGAGGACGGGGCATGCTTTTCTGCATGTGATACAATTTCCTGCATAAAAAGTGATCCCAATATGTTTAAAGAGATGCAATCTCCTCAGAATATCCCTGCTATTCCGGTTTCAACACTGGTTAATAATATTACCTTTGAAATGGAAACACTCCCATCAGGAACATACGAACAAAAATCAGCACTAAAACCGTTGTCGGGAATTAGATTAGAGTACACCAGTGATATTACAGGGACTACCAGAACATATTCTTCAGGAGATACTATTGTGCCGGGAGTAACTTTTGAGGACGGAAAAATTAATATCACAAAAAATATTAAGATAGCTTATGATGCCGAACATATAAACGGTACAGGAAATCTTACTATAAAAGAAGCTGAACTTGTTATAGTAAATGGTTCTTCCCTTTATGCTCCCGGAGAATCTTATTATGAACCAAATACGGGAGCATATAACTCAGGTAATATATCCGTATCTAATTGGGATACTTTGTTTTATATATTTAGTACAGCCCTTCCTGTAGTATCAGGTAACGGAAATATTTATTCAATGGGAAGCATAAATCTCGAAGGAGCTACTGTGGAGTCAGGTAATACGGATAATATAGCTCTTTATTCCCAGGGTGATATAACGTTAAATACGACCGAAGGTTCAGATTTCAGAGGTCTTGTTTATACTACGGGAAATTTCCACTCCAATAGTGTAGATCCAACTCCTATATTTAAATTTAAATCTGGTCTTCCTTTTAAAGGTATAACACCTGGACAATCTTCTCAATCCGGCAATCTGACAATAAACGGCGCTTTAATAGTAGCAGGGCAGGATCCTAACAACGATCAGAATGGGTTTTATCCGGGTCTGATAGATATAAAAGCAAATGAACTGACTATAAATTATGATGACAGTATACCCGGACTTTCAACCATTGTTGGCACAGACGGTTATAGAATTCTTTGCTGGTATGATTTTTAGCAGGAGTGATACAGATCGTCACCCTGTTATTAACGGTTGTTGTTACTGTGGTGAGCATAAATAATACATATCTGATCTCGTGATGCGTTACGCGTCACGCGTGACAGGATGGACACCTTTATTACATGGGTATGCTCACGGTAACATAGAAATTGGAGAGCAGTTTGAATGTTTTTTTCATCTATTACAAAAGCAAGTCCTTTAAGCACATTGCATTTATAAAAGGAGATACATATGTCTGAAGCATATAAAAAGAATATCCTCATAGAAGCTGGCCGTCTATCATATCTAAAAAGTAAAGGTTTGCTTTTATACAGACAGAGAAAATATAATGAAGCCATTGAATATTTTAAGATGGCTTTAATCCTTGAGCCACAGGATGAGATCTGTCTTATTCATAAAGGTAATATCTTATTTATCCAGAAAAGATATTCACAGGCTCTTGGATGTTACGACAGAGTTTTATCAATAAACCCCTGCCATATCCAGACATGGAACAATAAAGGTATGATTTTGAGTAGTATCGGACGGTATGAGGAAGCTCTTGAGTATTTCGATAAAATACTATCGGACCTTGATCCTGATTACATATCTGCTCTGAATAATAAAGGGCTCGTATTATATAAAAGAAAACAATATGAGGAAGCTCTTATCTGCTTTGATAAAATTTTAGAACAGGATAAGGCAGATTTTAAAGCTCTAAATAATAAAGGATTGGCACTGTCAGCTATGAAAAAATATTCATATGCTATGGACTATTTCGATAGAGCATTACTTGTTGACACGTCGTGTCCACATATCTGGAACAATAAAGGTATTATTTCAGGAGAACTGGGAGAATACGATAAGGCTGTAGAATATTTCAATAAAGGGCTGGAACTGGCTCCTTATGATATTAATGTTCTTTATAATATGGGTATTGTATTTTACAAACAGAAACAGTATGAGAAAGCCCTGGGGTTTTACAGGAAAGCACTGAGTATAAATCCCGGTTATAGTAAAATATGGGTAAACATGGGAATAGCCATGAGTAAACAGTGGAAATATAAAGATGCCATGGAA
>JBEHWP010000133.1:0-10898 GCA_040217665.1 Vulcanimicrobiota bacterium | reverse complement strand
GAATCTCAGGATTGCTATTATTTATGATACCATGTGGCATGGAACTGAGATTATGACCCAGCCCGTAGTGCAGGGTATAAAAGATGAAGGTGTGCCATGTAAAGTTATAAAATTGCGCGCCACTCCGATGAGTGTTGCTATTAAAGAATTCTGGAACAGCCGGGGCTGTCTTATAGGTTCTCCCACACTTAACAATGAAGTCTATCCTTCTGTAGCAGAATTTATTATGCACCTTCGCGGTCTTCGACCTTCCGACAGGGTAATGGGTGCTTTCGGCTGTTACGGATGGAGCGGAGGAGCAGTTAAATGGCTTTATAATGAATTTAAAGGCATGAAACTGGGAGAAGTCGGTCCGGGACTGGAGATAAACTTCAGACCTCTTCAGGAAGACGATGAAAAATGTTACAATTTTGGCAGAGAATTCGCCAGACAGGTAAAAGAATTTCATAAAAAATATGAATAAACCACTTCTGAGCAATCTCAGAAGCTATAATTGAGAATAAAAAAACATATGTTGAAAGGAGTGAATGTGACAGAATGAAATACGAATGTGAAATGTGCGGGTATATTTATGATCCTGAAGTCGGAGATGCAGATGGAGGGATTGCTCCCGGTACTCCCTTTGAAGATATACCTGATGACTGGGTTTGTCCTGTCTGTGGTGTTGGTAAAGATAGCTTTTCTCCTGTGGAAGAATAATCATAAGCAGTCAGCAGTCAGCTATCAGCAGTCAGCTTTTCTGAAAGCTGATAACTGATAGCTGTCTGCTTAATATAAGGAGTCTTTTATGGATGTGTTGATGCTTTCACGTCTGCAGTTTGCTGCTGCAACATTCTTTCATTTTCTCTTTGTTCCTCTTACACTGGGTCTATCGGTACTCATAGCAATAATGGAGACAATCTATGTAAGAACAGGTCAGGATTTGTATAAAAATATGGCCCGGTTCTGGGGGAAAATCTTTCTTATAAATTTTGCTATAGGTATTGTTACCGGTATAACACTTGAATTTCAGTTCGGAACAAACTGGTCACGATATTCAGCCTATGTAGGCGATATATTCGGTTCTCTTCTGGCTATTGAAGCTACTGCTGCTTTTTTCCTTGAATCCACTTTTATAGGAGTATGGCATTTCGGATGGAATAAACTTTCGCCGAAGTTTCATGCCATATGTATATGGATTGTAGCTTTTGCATCAAATCTCTCTGCCCTCTGGATACTTATAGCCAATGCATGGATGCAACATCCTGTAGGTTATACGATAAGAAACGGAAGGGCTGAACTTACGGATTTTATGGCAGTAGTAACACAGCCATTTGCCATACAGGAATTCCTCCATACTGTAACAGGTGCATATATACTTGCAGGCTTTTTTGTTATGGGTATAAGTGCCTACCATTTACTTAAAAAGCAACATACAGAATTTTTCCTTAAATCTTTCAGAATAGCTCTTACGTTTTCCCTTATTTTCTCAGTTTTAGAAGTCATTCATGGACATATTCACGGCGGAGAAGTGGCAAAAATACAGCCTGCAAAACTGGCAGCTATGGAATCGTTCTGGGAAACTAAAAGTAATGCTCCTTTTACTATGTTTCTTATACCGGATGAAAGTCAGGAAAAAAATACAGTTGAAATAATACAGATTCCTGGAGCCCTGAGTATGCTTGCCTACCATTCACCTGCTGCAACTGTGAAGGGACTTAAAGATTTTCCTCCATCTGAAAGACCTCCTGTCTTTATATCTTTTGTCGCATTCAGAGTCATGGTGGGACTTGGCATGCTTTTTATGCTTCTCACTGTGGTGTGTTTTCTTTTACGTAACAGAATTGAACAATATAGATGGCTCTTATGGATAATGGTTGCTTCCATTCCTCTTCCTTACATTGCCTGTGAAGCAGGATGGATTTTAGCGGAAGTTGGAAGACAGCCATGGATTGTTTATGGATTGATGAAAACTTCAGATGCCGTATCACCTGTAAGTGCTTCTCAGGTTTTGGTTTCCTTTATAGCTTTTATACTGGTTTATTCTCTGCTTGGTCTTGCAGCCTTTTATCTTATGTATATAAATGCAATAAAAGGGCCAGAACCTTTAGCCGGAAAGGAGATATAACATGTTAGAAACAATATGGTTTATTCTCTGGGGACTTCTCTGGGCAGTTTATTTTATGTTAGACGGATTTGATCTCGGCCTTGGTACCCTTATGCCTTTTCTGGCTAAAAACGAAGAAAATAAAAAGATTATATATAATTCTATAGGGCCTTTCTGGGATGGTAATGAAGTATGGCTTATATCTGCAGGAGGAGTTACCTTTGCTGCTTTCCCGAAGACCTATGCAGTTATGTTCAGTTCAATGTATTCAGCTTTAATGCTTGTTTTATTTGCTCTTATAATCAGAGGCATATCTATTGAATTCAGAGGTAAACTGGATCATCCTCTGTGGAAAAAAATATGGGACACAGGACTTGTTGCCGGTAGTTTTCTTCCTGCAGTATTACTGGGAGTAGCATTTGCAAATATTTTTCAGGGTATTCCCATTGATGGAGATGGTATATACAGGGGAAATCTTTTTACTCTTCTTAATCCTTACGGACTTCTCGGAGGAGTATTTTTCCTTCTTTTATTTCTTCTTCATGGCTCACTCTGGCTTGCTATTAAATCAGAAGGAGAACTTAATAACAGAGCTGCCGGTCTTTCGGAAATATTATGGGTTACACTTCTGGTAGTTACTTTAATTTTTCTGCTTGTGACAAAATTACTTACAGGGCTCTTTGATAATTATATCCATATGCCGGTTCTATTTATTATTCCTTTATTGACTGTTACCGGCCTTGTATTATCAAGATTGTTCATATATAAAAAATCCTGGTGGAAGGCATGGTTCTCATCGTGTCTGACCATATTAAGCGCAACATTTTTCGGAGTTACAGGCCTTTATCCTGCTATGTTGCCATCAAGTATAGACCCGTCTTTCAGCCTGACAGTATATAATTCTTCATCAAGCCCTCTTACCCTGAAGATAATGCTTGTCGTAGCTCTTGTGTTTGTTCCCATTGTAATAATCTATCAGACCTGGGTGTACAGTCTTTTTAAAGATAAATTAGAAGAAAAAGATCTTGTGTATTGAGTTGTGAGTCTTGAAAAGTGAAGAGTGAAAAGTCAGGGTGAAGGATGGAGGGGGAATTTTACCCGTTACCCATCACGACCCACCCGTCACGCGTTACGCGTCACGATTATATTATCAAGTATAATGAACTACCCGTTACGCGTTACGCTTTTTATAAGGAGAATATATGATAAAATATATCTTATTCAGCCTGTTCCTGTTATTGTTATTCTTAAAAACTTCTACATCAGGCCAGGAGCAGATGGAATTCTGAAAAATAATAAGGAGTTTTTTATGAAAAAACCATTTTTTCTGGCTTTTCTCCTGTTTATTTCTATTATTTTTGTAATAAGGTGTCACCCTTCCGGACAGAATTCTCCTGAACCGGAACCATCTGCAAATAAAGGAAGGGAGTCTGCTATTCTTGTAAAACAGGTATCTTCTATATTCGGTGTCATACCTGAACAAATGGCGGGAACAGATGAAGATACTGAAGAACTTGTAAGACTCGGAGAAAAACTTTACTTTGAAAAGAAACTCTCCGATAATGGTAAAGAATCCTGTAATAGCTGCCATACGGTGGATAATAAAAAAGGAGGAGTTGATAATTTATCTGTTTCTGAAGGTAAAGCCTGTAAAAGGAGTAAGAGAAATACTCCTACTGTACTCAATGCAGGTTATCAATTTGCACAGTTCTGGGACGGACGTGCTACAACACTTGAAGAACAGTTAAAAGGTCATATGGCATATCCTTCGAAAAAATTAAAGGAAAAATTGAGTAAAGAATATAAAGATTTATTCAAAAAAGCATTTCCGAAAGATGATAAACCATTTACTGTTGCCAATGTGAACAGAGCAATAGCTTCTTATGAAAGAACTCTCAAAACATCGGATCGTTTTGATGAATTTATAAAGGGAAATCATAATGCCCTTACTGATGAACAACAGAAGGGACTGGAACTGTTTATATCTTCCGGATGTATTACATGTCATGCAGGGCCCCTTCTGGGTGGAAATATGTATCAGAAGATTGGAATCAAAAAGCCTTATGAAAATACTGCAGACTCTGGCCGTTATGAAATAACAAAAGATAAAGCCGATAAGTTTATATTTAAAGTACCGATGCTCAGAAATATTGCCATTACTGCTCCCTATTATCATGACGGTAAGATAAAAACTATTGAAGATGCCGTCAAAAAGATGGGGACTTTACAGCTCGGTAAAGATTTCAGTGATAGTGAAACAGGATTTATTGTGAGTTTTTTTAAGAGCCTTACTGATACGAAGAGGATGTAAGAGTCGTAAGTGGTGAGTCGTGAGAAGTGAAAAGAAAGTGAGAAGTGAAAAGTGAAAGATGGATGGTGAAATTTACGCCACCCGTCACGATTTTAGAATGGAGTCATACATTGAAAGAAAATAAACAAAATATTATAGATTTTATATGGATGTTTTTTACTTCTATGAAAGTTGCAGTTTTTTTTATAATTCTTCTTGCAATTGTATCAATAGCAGGAACGGTCGTACCTCAGAGTGAACAGACTGACATATATCAAAATATGTATTCTCCTTTCTGGTATAATCTTATAATCACTCTTGGAGTTAATAATCTTTATAACTCTCTTATATACAGAATATTACTTGCCATTATAGGCATAAATATAACTATCTGTTCTATAGAACATACAGCCAATAAAATTAAAGGCAAGAAAACAGTCATGCCTTTTGATTTTTATAAAAATTTTATGACTGTTTCACTATCTTCTGCAGAAGCATGTGATAAAATTTTAAAATATCTCTGCCGGAACGGTTTTTACGTGAAGCAGGAAAAAGACAATGACGGTAATGTTCATATATATGGTGAAAAAGGATATTTAAAACAATGGGGGCCTTTTATAATTCATATAAGTATTCTTGTAATATTTGCCGGAGCTATATACGGTGGAATTACAGGTTATAAAGACTATGTTACTCTCATAGAGTTTGAAGGGCGAAATACTTATACTGACAGAAATAATAATTTTCAGGTAAGACTTAAAGATTTTCATCTGGATTTATATGAAAATCACAGAATAAAACAGTATTTCAGTGATCTTGAGGTTCTGGAAGGTAACAGGAAAATACAGGAAAAAACCATATCTGTTAATGACCCTCTGGAATATAAAGGTGTTGTATTTTATCAGGCAGACTGGGGCATGGCAGCTCTGAAATTTTCCGTTATATCACCTGACGGAATAAAGGAAGATTATTTTATTTCTCTTGATGAAAGAGGAAATACTGTAGAGGGTAATAATTTTTTTATTCTTCCCAATGACTGGATTGTCAAAACAGGATATTTTTATCCCGATATGTTTATTGATGGAAATACTGTAAAATCCCGATCTTATTTCCCTGTCAATCCTGCTGTTACATTACAGATATGCAGGGAATTTATGGATATAAATAAAATACCTTCCTGGCAGGAAATCGGGCTCTTCGAGAAAGGAATATCCAGAGATTTTGAAGGCTATACATTTACATTTACCGGTGTAATAGAATATACAGGTCTTCAGATAAAGAAAGATCCGGGAATACCTGTAGTATATGCAGGATGTTTCCTTATGATGGCCGGCATGATTATAACTTTTTATACATTCAGGAGAATTATCAGAATACTGATTAAATATTCCGATAAAACTCTTTATGCAGGTTTTTCCGGTAAAGAAGAAGAATATAATAAAATATTTCTGGATAACATGAAAAAATATCTGACAGAGCTTTAGATATTTTTGTAAGATAATAATCCTCGCGTTACGCGTCACTATTCAAAGGAGGAACTTTTATGACAGAAAAGAAAATGGAAGAAATGAAACTTCCCGATGTGGAAATATTACTTGCAAATTTCATAGGACTCCTTGGTAATAAAGCCTATGACTGTCTCGGACTTATTCCGAAAGAAGGCTCAAAGATTGATTTGAAGCAGGCAAAATTTGCTATAGACAGTATGGGTGCTATCATTGAAGCAATAAGTCCCATGATAGATACAAAACAATCTCAGGACTTCAAAAACCTTCTTGCAACTCTCAGAATGGCCTATGTACAGAAAGCCGGCAGCCAGTCTAAATAGGGGAGAATATCTTTTGAAAAAAGAAATAATCATAGGTACAAGAGGTAGCAGGCTTGCCCTTATACAGTCTGAATACATCATGGCAAAGGTTCAGGAAAGAGGGTACTCTTCTGTTCTTAAAATAATAAAAACTAAAGGTGATAAAATACTGGATACACCTTTATCTAAAATAGGTGATAAAGGATTATTTGTAAAAGAAATAGAAGAGGAACTGTTGAAAAAAAACATAGATATAGCCGTACACAGTCTGAAAGATCTTCCATCTGTACTGCCAGATGAATTATGTATAGGAGCAATTCCCGAAAGAGAAGATAAGAGAGATGTGTTTATCTCAAAAGATGGGAGAAAACTCCATGATGTTCCGTCAGGAAAATTTATAGGAACGAGCAGTCTCAGAAGAAAAGCTCAGATTCTTTCCCTGAGACCTGATTTTATCGTAAAAGATATAAGAGGAAATCTGGATACAAGGCTCAGAAAACTTGAAGAAGGGGAATTTGACGGACTCATACTCGCAGCGGCTGGCCTTATAAGGATGAACCTGAAAAACAGGATTACCGAATATCTATCTCCTGATATGGTAATTCCGTCTGCCGGACAGGGAGCTATTGCAGTGGAGGTAAGAAAAGATAATAAAGAGGTTATGGAACTGCTAAAAGAAATAGATGATCCTGTCAGCAGAGATGAAATAACTGCCGAAAGAAGTTTTCTTTTCTCCATAGAGGGAGGATGTCAGATACCTGCAGGTGCATCTGCATCGATATCCGGTAATGACCTCATATTGAAAGGATTTATTGCCAGTACGGACGGGAAGAAATTTTTTAGAGGAGAAATAATGGGAGACAGAAACAGGGGAAAAAAAGTGGGGAAAGAGCTGGCAGATAAACTTCTTTCCCGAGGAGCATATATGATTTTAAGGGAATTGAGAGGCTGAGATTAACCATTTCACCGGGAGCCGTACTGGCGTAACGTGTGACAGGAGGATAATAACAGCTATGACCGGAGCGGCCACAACCAGATACGAAAATGAATAGACATTGAAGCTTCATCATTTTCATATAAATCGTTATAATAATTGCCAGAGTTATTTTTCGGTCAGTCCTGAGTAAAATAGATAATTACATTTATGGATAAATCTAAGGATAAAAGAAGAGACAAAAAGCAATATTCCCTTGACCAGTCAAGTGTTACGAGTCACGATTGTTATTATCCGATTTTATTAAACCTTTCCGGTAGAAAATGCATTGTCATAGGTGGCGGCAGAGTAGCCGAAAGAAAGGTCTGTTCTTTACTCGTTTCAGGAGGAACTGTATCGGTAATAGCTCCTTTTATAACAGACCATTTAAGAGTACTTTCGCAAAAGAATAAAATAACCTTTATAAACAGAGCATATGAGAAAGGTGATCTGAAAGGTGCTTTTCTTGTAATTGCCGCAACAGATTCTTCACCGGTAAATAAATCAGTTTATGAAGAAACAAGAGAACTTGGAATAATGGCAGATATTGTCGATGAACTGCAACTCTGTGATTTTATTGTTCCGTCCTGTATCAGAAGAGGTCCTCTTATAATAACAGTTTCTACATCCGGCAAAAGTCCCTGTCTCTCAAAAAAAATAAGAAAAGATCTTGAAAGTATTTATTCTGAAGCATATGGCACTTTTACGTCCATGCTTGGAAACATGAGAGATAGGGTACAGAAAGAAATTCCTGTACCGGAAAAAAGAAAGAAATTCTGGGAAACTCTTATGGAAAGTAATATTGCTGAATTATTAAAAGATGGTAAAAATAGAGAAGTTGAAGATTTAATAGAAGAAATTTTCAGTCATTATAAGAGTGAAGAGTGAAGAGTGAAGAGTGAAAAGTGAGTAGAGTTTATAGTTGAGGGTTGATAGTTTAGAGTTTCTATCAACCCTCAACTGTATTTAACGCATCACGCATCACGCATCACGAAATATTATTAAAAATAGCGAGTCTATCCTTTGTACTGTTCAACTTAAAAGCTGTTTCTTCTTTTCTGGCCTTTTCTTTATTTATAATCTCTGGAGGAGCTTTCCCTAAAAAAGCTTCGTTTGTAAGTTTCTGATTCATTTTTTCAAGGTCTTTATCGAGCTTTTCGATTTCTTTTCCCAGTTTTTTCTTTTCCTGCTCTATATCTATGAGATCCTTTACAGGCATATATATAACCATGGTCTGGAAACAAGCCGAAAAGGCCATTTCAGGCTTTTTCTCAAAGGAAGATAATAGGGTAAGTTCACTGATTTTTCCGAGTTTACTTATATAAGAAGAATTTTTTTCTATAAGAAGCCTGTCCTGTTCTTCAGGTGCTTCTATAGAGATCTGTATTTCTTTTGATGGAGCAACAGACAGATCGCCTCTCAAAGCTCTTACTGATTTTATTATGCCTGAGATTACATTCATTTCATCTTCAGCTTTTTTATCTATCATATGTTCATTTATGGAAGGCCATTCTGCAAACATTACAGTCCCGCTGCTTCCCGGCAGATAGGACCACAGTTCTTCTGTAATAAAGGGCATAACAGGATGGAGGAGTTTTATAGAACCTGTAAGTATATACCAGAGGACGTACCGGACAGTAAATTTTCTTTTCTCATCAGGAGAATTGAGAGATAATTTTGAAATTTCAAGATACCAGTCACAGAATTCATTCCAGAAAAATTCGTAAAATTCTCTTGCTCCCTCACTGAATTCATAGTTGGCATAACTGTAGGTCATTTTTGTAACAAGACCTGCGTAACGGCTTATTATCCATTTATCAGGCAAATCCAGGTCAAGATCGTTAATTGATGTACTTCCCGGAGTGAAGCCTTCCAGGTTCATTAACGTAAATCTTGTGGCATTCCAGATTTTATTGGCAAAATTCCTGCTCATTTCCAGTCTTTCTTCTGTGAATTTTACATCCTGTCCCTGAGCGGTCATATAGGTGAGTCCGAATCTTGTTGCATCTGTACCGTATTTATCCATCAGCTCCAGGGGATCAATACCTGTTCCCAGGGATTTGCTCATTCTTTTTCCTTCAGAATTGAGTATTGTAGCATGAATAAAGACGTGATGAAAAGGCACATCTCCTTTAAATTCCAGTCCCATCATCATCATTCTTGCAACCCACAGGTATATAATATCTCTGGCTGTAACAAGAACAGAGGTGGGATAAAAATATTTTATATCTTCCGTTTCTTCGGGCCATCCCATGGTAGATAACGGCCACAGGCCGGAACTGAACCATGTATCCAGAACATCAGATTCCTGGTGTATGTGTGAACTTTTACATTTTTCACATGTTGAAGGAGTCTCTACGGAGGCAAAGTAATTACTGCAATCATTACAGTACCATACAGGTATACGGTGACCCCACCATAGCTGTCTGGAAATACACCAGTCTTTTATATTTTCCATCCAGTAAAGATAGAGGTCTTTATATTTATCCGGGAAGAACCTCATATGACCTTTTTTCACCGCTTCTATAGCCGGCTCTGCAAGATCTTTCATTTTACAAAACCATTGTTCCGAAATATGAGGTTCTATAGAAGTGTTACATCTGTAACATTTCCCGACGCCATGCATATAAGGCTCAACTTTTACCAGGAATCCTCCTGTTTTAAGATCATCAATGACGTGTTTACGGCATTCCTCTCTGGACATATTTTTATAAGGGCCTGCTTCTTCTGTCATTATACCTTTTTCATCAATAACTACTATCTGTTCCAGATTATGACGGTTACCTACTTCAAAATCATTTGGGTCATGGGCAGGAGTAATCTTTACTGCTCCTGTTCCGAAAGAAGGATCTACATATTCATCTCCTATAAGAGGAATTTTTCTGTTCAGTATGGGAAGTACCAGTGTTTTCCCTGTAAGAGTTTTATATTTTTCATCATGTGGATGAACTGCTACTGCCGTATCTCCGAGCATTGTTTCGGGCCTTGTTGTGGCAACTATTACTCCTCCGTCTCCTTCTAAAAAAGGATAATTTATATGATAGAGATTTCCTTCTGTTTCTTCATGTAAAACCTCCAGATCAGAAAGAGCTGTAAGACACCGGGGACACCAGTTAATTATATATTTGCCTCTGTATATAAGACCTTTATCAAAAAGTGCCTTGAAAGCTGTTTTTACAGCCCTGGAGCAGACAGAGTCCATAGTAAATCTTTCACGGCTCCAGTCACAGGAAACGCCGAGTCTCTGAAGCTGGTATACAATATTCCTTCCGTATTTTTCCTTCCACGCCCATACTCTTTTCAGGAATTCTTCTCTTCCCAGGTCTTTACGTGTGAGTCCTTCTTCTGCAATCTCTTTTTCAACTTTATTCTGTGTCGCTATTCCTGCATGGTCTGTGCCGGGAATCCACAGGGTATTATAGCCCTGCATACGGCGAAAACGTATTATCATATCCTGTATTGTATTATCAAGAGCATGTCCCATATGTAACGACCCTGTAACATTGGGAGGAGGAATAAGAATGGTAAAAGGTTTTTTATCCTTATTTACAGTTACTTTAAAATAATCTTTTTCCATCCAGTGATTATAAAGTTTTTTTTCTATTTCATGTGGTTCATATACTGATTTCATTTGCATATAAATGTACGTCCTTTTTTATTTTTTTGTTTGATTCGTAACGGGTGATGGGTGATGCGTATCGTAACGCGTGACAGGCTTCACTTTTCACCCTTCACTCTTCAC
>JBEHWP010000132.1:0-10961 GCA_040217665.1 Vulcanimicrobiota bacterium | reverse complement strand
TTCCTCATTTTTAATCTGTGTAATTTTGCCTTCATTTCTGCAATGGAAATACCGGGAGTATCATCTATATAAATATTTGCTTCAGAAAGTTCTTCCATAGCCTGTGCAAGTTTCGTCCTGTCATCAGCCTCAGGAGAACCTGTCCTGATTTTATGGAAATCTATCATAGTATGAGAGCATATAAGACGCCGTATGAAATGTTCTTTACTCATTTCCAGACTGAATACTGCAACAGATAACTTTTCTTTTACCGTTACAAGCTGAGCTATATTTAAAGCCAGAGCGGTTTTTCCCATACCGGGACGGGCAGCAATAATAATTAACTCTCCGGGATGAAATCCGGCTGTAAGCCGGTCAATTTCTTCATAACCACTTGTTACACCTGTAATATGGGGTTTGTCAAGTAATTCTTCTAATGTCCTGAAGCCATCTTTCATAACAGGTTCAAACTCTTTCTCTGATTCAGTATAAGATTCTGGCTCATGGATGTTCAGATTTATATTATTACCTGTTTCTGGATAACATTCCGGTAAAGTTGTTAGATTTATTACGAGATACTGTGTTCCGCAGTGAAGGCAAAAAACTTTATTCATTCCTTCAGTAAACTCCGGATTACCTCCACAATTACTGCATACCATAGTTTTTACTTTCATATCATTACTCCTCTCTGCTTAATCTTTTACAGAAGAGCCGGGCCACCCCCCCGGCTCCTTCTCCCCTACACAACAGCCCTGACAAAACACAAATTCCTTATAACGGCCTTTTCCCTCTCATCTGCCTTTTTCTTCAGATAAAGCACAGCCCCGACGGCACTTCCTCCCAGAACAATCGTAAAAAGCACAGCCAGAACAGGGGCAAAAAAGGCAAGTACCACACTTATAAGAACAATCCCGTCTTCAAGGAGGCTTATCAATATATTACTTACTCCCATATCGGGAATGGCGCTTATAACCCATCTGAGGGCAGTCTTTATAAAGAGGAAAGACACAGTCACAGCCAGGCCGAACAGAATAAGCACAATCATTATTCCCCAGAAAAATCCGTCTCTGTCTGCCATACCTGTCATACAGAGGCATGATGGAAGACCGTTCATAAAACTTTCCTGTTTATACATGGCCTCTGTCACAGGATCTGCCATAACGGCAAAAGTCGTTCCAGCACTGGCAAGAGCACTTACAATGGGGTCTATAGTCACATGTTTTACATTGTCAAACCACTGAGCTTTATCTATTACAGATTCCAGAACAGTGATTACAACGAAAAAACCTATGGCCCACCAGGAAGTGATAAATTTAAGATCGTCAGGAAGGCTTACGGGAGCGGGGAGGCCCAGAGAGATGAAGAATCCTTCATATCTCCCTATTATGGCAGTAAGAAGCACAGGCAGTATGGGATTTAAACCCAGTGATTGAGTGAGAGCTACAGTCGTAAACGCTTTCATAAATAAATCCATGATTTATATAACCTCCTTTTCTTTAAAAACCATTCTGAATATTTTTCTCTCAGGTGACGAGAGTCTTTTAATTCTTCCTGTCAGTCCTTTTTTTACGACAGGCGGCGGAGACATATTTACCGTTTCTTCATACATAGAAAGAGCCTGTCCGCAGGCACCTTCTTCCTCGCAGATACGGCCCAGAAACACCCTGCTTTCCCATGCTTCGGAATGTTTCTTTACTATGTCCAGAAACAGTTCCCTTGCTTTTATTTTTTCTCCATTCATAAAGGAAATAACTCCCATAAAGTGATTTGCCTGCCATAGAGACTGATCATGTTCCAGTAAAGAACCACATCTTTCTGAAGCTTCGGCAAATTCTCCCTTTATTATAAGGAGGTTTATCAGGTTTATTTCTGCCTGATGGCAATTACCGTCTTTTTCCAGTGCAAGGGAAAAATATTTTTCTGCCATATCCTGACAGGATATATCATCATTACTTTTTCCGTAAGACAGAAGAGCACAGCCGAGATTATTGTATAATTCTGAAGTGCTGTCTCCCAGTTCAAGGGCATGGATAAAGGAAAGTACGGAGAAACCGTAATTACCTGTATAAAGACAGGCTTTACCTGTTTTCTTATGTAATTCACTGTCTTCAGCTCCTCCGGCAGACAGGCTGCTCTTTCCTTCAAACAGTGCTCTCTCGTAATCTCCTTTATTCATGGACAGAACGAGTCTCTCTGTGGCAGGTGATATAACAGATTCTTTTGAATCTGCCATATCGTGGTTATTCCTGTATAAATCATCTATTCTGCTCATAATAATGGATTTGATGAGAGGAGGTTCTATGTCTCCGGAGTTAATCTTTTCCGCGCTGTAACGGGCATCAAAGATGCTGTAAGCTATCATAATCAGTGCTCCTATGCCGGTAGGGGCAAAAAAGAGGAAACATGCCATCATAGTGATGCCTTTAAATAGCTGGTCATTATAGATCTGTCCCCATCCGCATACGATGGAACTCAGTGCGGCAAGAGAAGAATTTCTTTCCAGAGAAAGTCTTTTTCTGCCTCTGTTAATATGTTCGGAAGTCCTGTATGAATCCACTATGGCGTAAATCCATACAATAAAACTTCCTATTACTGTCCCTCCGAGAAGGAGAAAGAGTAAAAGGACAATCCATGCTTTTACTATTTCCTGGTTATAAATCTGTCCCGTGCCGGGCAATATGGCAGAAAGAATGCCTGATAAATAAGGGTTTCTCAATTGTTTTTTCATAATAAGCCTCCTTACTCTGATTTTTTTTCTTATTTTCGGAACCTGCAGACTGCAGGGAAAATCTTCTATTTCAGGATCATCGTCTTCCCCTGAAGGTTTGTAAAAAGACATCTGTCTGCTATCACAATGTAATGTACACAGACGCCTGTCTACCCATCTGAAATCTTTCAATTTCAGAGGTATCTTATTTAATCGAGGTTTTAGATGTAATCTGTTAAGTTTATATAAAGATAAAAGATCTGTCATAAAATAGCCTTTCTATGAGAATAACGGATGACGCATTACAATTTTCATATAAACAGCCAGTTCATCCGGCTACAACATAAGAACGTGTTACTCTCTTCACCCTTCACCCTTCACTCTTCACAATTCTCATATAAACTCTCCGGTCAGTTCATAAAGGAAATTTTTCCTTCAAGTAAAGATAAAGCTCTGTCAGACCAAGTTTTCCGGCCAGGTCTCTTATATCTTCCCAGTAGATAATATGCATATGGTCTTTAAAACATGAAAAATCCGGGTCTTTTCTATAAGGAAGTTTTTCCTTTATCATCTCAGGGTTATCACGGTAGCAGAAAAATTTTTCTACAGACAGTTTATTACTTTTCGGCACGAGAAGTATAAAGAAGAATTCCTTACCTTTTACCTGTCCTTCATAACTACCGACATCGATGTTCCTTATAATCTGATCCCTTTCACTGTCATGACTTGTACGGTCACTTATTTCACTCTTATATTTTGCTTCCACAAAGATTAATTTTTTCTCAGTCTCCACTGTCAAATCTACATGGGTATTTCCTTCAGGGACAGGTCTCTGCGGAGGAGGAGGACATTCTTTCCAGAAATAAAATCTCACTGTTTCATCTTTATCTATTCTTACAGGAAATAACTCTGAAAACCATTTCTCTAAAGGTTCTTTCATCAAAGTTCTGAAAACGTTCCATGTAAGAGCATCTTCGGAATTTTCACTTCCAAGATAGGAAAGGCCTTTTACATTTCCTCTGCTGTAAAGCCAGGAATTTCCCTGTTTTATTACCTCTTCTTCATCCCTGTCTGTAATAAGGTTATCTCTGAAATCTTTAAATACTTTCACGCCTGTTTCAGATATGACATAGCTTTTCTTTTCCGTCGTTCCGGCAGATTTTAATCTGTCATCTGTTTCTATTCGGCCTATATTAAAAAACCAGTCATTTCTTGTATATCTGTCAGGATTATAAGTCACATCAGGGTCAAAGTATTTGTCTTTAAGAAATGAGAGAAGTTCATCACTGTCTATCAGCAGGTTTCCTGCCACATAATCCACATAGGAACTGTTCAGAGACCATCTGTAAAGGACATGGTCATTTTCTTTAAATCTCTTCATAATCTCATCTCTTTTACTTATCTGGACATTTCTGTACTTATGTCTGCAGATAAAATTAAGTATTCTGCTGCAGAGAACTCTCCCTTTAGAATTCCATCTCTTCTGGGTCTGACAGAAGTCCCACAGGGTAACAGGGTCTTTCATAAAAATCATCCTTTCTTTTTTATTATTATGACATATGACAGAAGGATTTTTTATTTAATGTTATAATATATAGTAATCATAATCCATTTATCCCCCTGTGTCATATATCATCATACTGTAATTATACCGGTTCACTGAAACGACGTCGTATCCACCTTAAAATTTATTTTTCAAATAAATCATTTTCAATATACGGAGGAAATTTTATGACGGAAGTAACATTCACAAGAAAAAGTCTTAAAAAGCACAACAGGGTTCAGAATATTATTAAACTGCTGTTTATGTTTTTAATTCAGGACAATCAATCGGCAGAAGACTATGCAAAGCAATTATCCTGTTCTGTCCCTGCCGTAAAGAAATATATTCAGGAAATAAGAAAATCCTATGACGCCTGGGAACAAAAAGGATTTGATATTATCTATAAAGCCAAAAAATACAGACTTTTTTCGGATGTAAAATTTCCTGCCTTTGAAGCGGAGGAAATAGAAGCACTTTATCTGGCTATAAAATACCTTTCTGCAGAAGAAGGAAGTCCCTTTAAAAATCTGGACGGCATAGCAAAAAAGCTCAGGAAATATTTTACGAAGGCATGCAGGGAAAAGATGAATAAACCTGTAGAATTTTCAGGGCCTGATATAAAAAGCAATCTCAATGATTTAATTAAACAGATAGATGATGCCATAGAAAATAAAAAGAAAATTTCCATAACCTATATGCCTACATATAAAAATAATACAGTAGAAAGACAGATAGTCCCTTATGCTCTTCTCTATCATGATCATGAATGGTATATAAGAGCTTTCTGTTTGAAAGACAGGAAAATAAAAAGTTTTTCAGTAAATCAAATAATTCATATAAAAGAAGAACATATTACAGACAGGGAAAGAAAAGAACTTCCAGAAAATCCTCAGATAAAACCGCCTCACAGGTGGGACTGGTCTGAAGATGAAGCCTGTGAAACACCTGTAAAGATAAGATTTACCGGCCCGGAAGGAGAAAAAATAAAGAAAAAATTTGCCTTTCGCAGAGAACATCCGTCACAGAAAGTAGAAGAGACAGATAAGGGAACAACAGTGTCTTTTACAGTGAAAAATCCATTTAATATGATGAACTGGATACTTCAGTTCGGCTCATCGGCAGAAGTTCTTGAGCCGGAAAGTCTCAGAGAGCAGATTAAAAGAGAAATTAACTCTATAAAAGCTTTATATTGATGGGCATTATTTCAAACTTTATAAGCACATGATATAATGTAATCAGGGGATCACTATGAAGAAATTGAAATTATATCTTGAAACATCTGTATGGAATTTTTATTTTGCTGATGATTCTCCGGACAAGAGAGATATTACCAGAGAATTTTTCAAAAATATTGAAAAAAATCAATATGAAATATTTATTTCCAGAATTGTACTTGAAGAAATTGATAGAGCGGATAAAAATACAGCAAATAAATTGATGAATCTGATTAATAAATGCAGTCCAGACAGATTAAGAGTCGATTATGAAGTTCAAACTCTGGCAGAACAATATATTAATGAATTGATATTGCCCGTAAAGAAACTTGAAGATGCACTGCACGCAGCTATTGCAAGTGTTTATGTAATGGATATTCTTGTTAGCTGGAACTGTCGCCATCTTGCTAACTATAATAAGAAAAAGATGATAAATGTTATAAATTTGCGAGAAGGATATAAAACTATTGATATTATTACCCCTATGGAGGTGATAAATTATGAAGATTGACAGGGCACTGGAAGAAGTATGGAATTGGAAAGATATAATTTATGAGGAACGTAAAAATCTGACTATGGAAGAAATAGTAAAACTCATAGAAGAAAATGGCGAAGCTATTGAGAAGAAATACGGGTTGAAGTTTAAAGATGTTAGATACTCAGAAGAAGGTAGATTAACGAAAACATAGAAGCTAATAGAGAAGTTTTAAGATCCCTGTCAGGATTGCAGGAAGGTAAGGAATATATAATAAATACGATCCTTATAGATTTCTCCTCTAATGAAACAGGTAGTGCAATAATGAAATACAAAGTAAATATAAAAAAAGCTGAAGAAGGTTACTCCATATGGTGTCCCGGATTGCCTGGCTGCTGGTCACAGGGTAAAAATGAAGAAGAAGCTTTAGAGAATATTAAAGATGCCATAAAAGCATATCTTGATACAATGGAAGATTTATGCAAAAATGAAGATTCTCGATATGTAGAAGTAGCCTGATAAAAGATGAGTAAAACTTCATAAAGGTCTGCCTTTTGAAGTTCTAATACCAGATGAAACAACACTGAAAGTTTTTCAGGATACTGATAGGAAAAAGAATATTGTTAAATGTAAAGATATGGAAGATATGTTTAATAAAATTCCCATAGTTCAATAATATTGCCATCCGGGTCTTCGCAGAACACTACTTTTTTCTGAGGGGAAGTATTTTCAACCTTTACTTTACCGCCATTTTCTTCTAATTTCTTAATAAATGTATCCATATCCTGTACAATAAGACACATGTGAAGAAAGCCGGATTTTCTGAAATTATCCTTTTCCGATAAGGGAATAATAAATTCAAATAATTCCAGCCCTGCCTGGTTGTCCAGCGTCATCTGGGCGATACGCAATTTCTTCATATTCCGGCCAAATAAAGTTCGTGCAACTTCACCTGATGGAGAGGTATCTGTATCGATCTCTACCGGCTCTTTTGTTAACCGGAAACCAAATACATTTCGGTACCATTCGATTGCTTTATCCAGGTACTTAACAGAAAGAGCAATGTGTCCGAATGTAACAGGTTTCTGTTCCTGCCTGTTCTCCGGAGTTTGTCCGAAAACCTGTGAAATACATAAAAGAGAAAGTAAAATTATTTGCACAAATCTTCTCATTAACATATCCCCTTTGAGGATCAGATGTTTTGTGTAAACTCACAAGAAAATAAGGCTTCGATACAGGTTTACACAAAATTTATAACACAGTCGAAAAATTCAATCTATATGGAGTAATTCCGGTGGTGGTGCCGGCTTTTCCCCTCTGATAAAAATACCGAGACGGATATATTTTCTATCTTTTTCATCAAGAGGCGGTTCTCCCGAATAATCATGCCACCTTGAAAGAAATTCCTCTCTTTCAATAAAACCTTTGCTTCCGAGAAGTGAAGGATCTTCAAAGTAGATATTTTTCCCATCAAAACCTGTAACGATTACATAATGGCCGTCTTCCCATACCTTCTCCCATGGTTCGCCCTGTTCGTCCCGCCAGGCCTGTATGGCTACAATAACAGGAATTCCATCTTTAATTGATAATTCAAGATCCTCTATAGTGAGATTTTCTTTTATTTCTCCTTTTAAGCCTTTATCAACTGCCACTCTTACTATATCTTCGGGATCTGTTCCGGAATCGGGGCTCGTATTGAGTAATACTATCAAATCTCCTTCTCTGTGTTCTATGCCCCAGTACATAAGAATCCCCTGAAGGCATGAAGCACCGCAGGAATAGGTAGTGCTCTGTCTTACATCAGGCACCTCAAGTAATACAAAATCTGATTTCTCCTCACATGGTACAGGCTTTGCCTCTTCTCCATAAGCCCAGGTTAAGAGAGCAAAATTCGTAAAAACAGATAAAATACTGATGAATAATATTTTCTTTATCATTTTCTTTAAACGTTGATTATCTATATCAACGATTTTCCTCCTTTCTATTGTTACTTGAGTCATGTCTGTCTTTCAGATGTTTTATAATATTTTCTATTTCCTTTATGACAGGCCTGCTTTTTTCCCTCAGGATTTTCTTCAGATTATCTTCGAATTGTTTTATTTTATCCATTTCCATATGAGGAATAATATTACCAGGAATAACAGAATGAGAAGGGGGATTATTTTTTTTTTTGCTGCTTTTAACCTTCCCTGTGATTTCCCAGTCTTCACCTTCTACAAGATTTGACAGGCCCCGCCATACATTTGCTTCTCTAAAGGTCTCAGGGTTTTTCTTATCAGTAACAACCACACAGGGAAATACATTCCACTTTTCTATCAGCCTGGAAACTTCATCTACAGTAAGATCCCTTATAAGTTCTTCCGTATGGCCGGGAGTATTTTTTGCAATCATTCTCTTTAAAAGCAATGTTTTTCTCTCTTCCTCTGAAGAAATTTTTAAATTATGATTATCCTGCAACAGTCCTGTCAGGATATTTTTATCAAAATGAAATCCGAATTTAAAATAATTTAAAATCATTCTGATTTTATAATCTCTGTCTTCATTAAAAGGAACTTTAGAGAGTGAATCAACAAGGTATTCGTCGCTTAATTTATCAACCTGAACTTCGAGAAGTATATGTTTCACTTCATTAAATTCTGTTTCTGACAGGTCGCCTGCCTTTAATTCGTCTATATTCTCTTCATTTATATTAAATTTTTCAGAGAAATCGATAGATTTATCAATAGTATCAAGAGTTTTTCCTCCGCCGTTTTTCAAATCGAGTAAAATCTTTGCAGCAAGATAACGAAAGGATTTTTCATCTTTAAGACTTCCCACCCACAGAACAGAATTCCTTACAGTACGGCCGCAGTAATCTTTTCTTTCTTTTGCTCTGAGGCCTGTAACTGCAAGAATTAAATCTTCGTCATATCTGTTTAATAAAACAGAACAGGATTCACTCTGAATCAATCCGTTTATTGCTGAAATATGAGGAGGATATTTTCGGAAAAAATTTCCTCTCTTACAGACCGTGAGCCAGCAGTAATCATGTTCCGGTTCTCTTCCGGCACTCTGTACATAAACAGTTACGTCCATAATAAAACCTTTCATAATGGCGTGACGCGTGACGCGTAACGGGTGACGCGTGACCGGTAACTATAATTTATCATAACCCTGAAGTATTTCAAAACCGTTTCCTTTTTTACATCTGTCAGTAAATCTTGTAATGGCATCTCTCAGGTATTTATCAATGCCGAGCCAGGAACGGAGGAAACTGAATATACCCCATCCCGTTTCCTGTTGTTTTAAATGTAATTTCAGCAAAAACCTTAATAAATAACGAAGGGGCTGTTCACTGTCTTTCGGGTCATACCGGGCTTCATTATGTTCTTTCGTAAAGTAAAAATGAGTTTTCTCATCTTCAGATGTTATATGGGAAAAAACCACGTTGCCTGTAGTCTGTACCGGCGTTATGACGGTAACTATATAGTTTCTCAGGTTATCACTCTTAAAAAGGTCAAACAATCTCTTATATTCTGTCTTTATTTTCTTTACCAGTTCTTCAGATTGATTGTTTTTTATGTATTTCTCACACTTTATGGGAGCAAACACAATAAGCCTGGGTTCTTTAAGACCTTCCTGATAAACTCTTTTGAAAAACTCCGTAACCTCTGCAGGTCTGTTAATACTTTCATTGTATTTTCCATGTCTTTCCATAAGAGAAGGCGTATCTATTGCTACAAGCAGGGCATGTGATTTTTCCAGAATATCTTTAAGAGAACTTTTTTCTTCCACTGTAGCGCTGCTGGATATATATTTACCGGGGAAATCTATAAATTTAAGTTTCAGAGTAGGCTTTTCGCCCAGTTTTCCCAGTTCAAAAACAAAGGTTCTCTTTTCTTCCGTTCCCTGAATACCGAATTTCTGGTCCCCTGCTTCAAAAAATGTATCTTCTCTGTCAAAAAGGCTTTTCAATTCTCCAAGACGATCCTGAAGGATGGAGGCGCTCTCCATATCAGGTGTAATCTGAAGATTTGCACCGCTTGTATCACTTTCAAATCTCTCGTACATAGTTGTGAGAAGACTTGTTTTCCCAACACCTCTGGGGCCGAACATACTTACTGTAACTTCATGCATGTAACCTGTTTCTCCTTTGCTATCGTAACGCGTGGGTTCGTGATGCGTGATGCGTAATGCGTGTTTTCGCCTGTACCGGGCGACCACAGGGGGTTGCTGGTTCACCCTTCACATTTCACATTTCACTTTTCACTTTTCACTTTTCACGCTATCCTAAAATCTTCAATTCCGTTAAATTTTTCCACATCTTCTATTGCTTCATCCCATGATTTCCTGAGCCTTGTTTTTTCTCCCAGTCTGGTAAATTCCGATGACCATATATCTGCTCTGAAATCATAATAAAATTCTTCCCATTCCGATTTTACTCCTTCTGCTCTTATTACTCTGTCAATAAATTCTTCTACCATACAGAAGGCTGACTGATTGGGCTCACAGAGGAATTTTTCCGTTTCAGACTCTATTTCATATAAAACCCTTCCGTAAAGCCTTTCCAGATTAACCCTTACGTCCTTTGCAGAAGGATGACGTGATAATTTCTGATCCGTTTCATCAGGGACGAAACAATCCAGAAGTTTTCTTATACGATGATGTATAAGGCCTCTGTAAGAAAGATTGAAAGCAGTAATAATATCAAAACCGAGTCTTAATTTAGAAAGTCTTTCAGGTATTATATTAAAGAGTTCCTCTAAAAATCCGGGGCCATCTGATTTTATAAACTCTCCGACCTTACCTTTTTCGCCGAGAATTTTTGCCACAGAAGCTCTCTTTTTATCAAGTGTTTCTTTAAGCCCTTCATCCAGTAAAAGAAACTGTCCCGTAATGCTGGTACGCATTTCATGAAGATATTTATTATAGACAATATCATAGGAACCTTCCGTATGACGCCTTACTTCAATCTGATTTATATCAGGTATGCCGCTTTCATTATTACATGTATCCAGAACATTTACCAGCCGCGATTTAAAAGGACTTTCTTTGGAATCTCTC
>JBEHWP010000131.1:0-10965 GCA_040217665.1 Vulcanimicrobiota bacterium | reverse complement strand
CTTTAACTGCCATAGCGGCTGTTTCAGGGCTTCCCGTGCTCCATTTATCTCCCCATGTTTCCGGCAGAAGTGCAGACACAATGGTATGAATCATATTATTCCTGTCATAATACCATGCCGTCATATCTTCATAAAGAAGACCGAGGAGGGAAATATCCGTTACTGCATTATGCATTTCCCATGTGGTCATTTCGCGCATCTCATGAGCGGGCCAGAATTTTTTTGCCTTCTCTATGGTTATGCCGGTTTTTTGTACAAGTGTTTCAAGGCGGTGGTTAGGAGATTCGGGATGGAGGAGCAATCCTATTTCCAGTGTATCAATCATTGGATTTTTCAATTTACCGAGACCGGAATAGAGAAATCCCTGATCAAACCTGGCATTATGGGCAACAAGGGTATAATCTTCCAGGAAATCGAGGACTTTTGATTTAATATCTTTCAGAGTCTGTCCGCTGTAGATCTGACGTTCAATCTCAGGGTATCTGTCCAGACCGAGTATATGTCTTACTACAGGAGGAATCCGGACAGGAGTCGGGTCAAGATAATAATTGCAGGATTCTGCAGGTTTACCGCCCTTTACTTTTATGGCACTGAGCTGAACAATACGGTCATGAAAGGGAGATAAACCTGTAGTTTCCACATCGATTACTATATAATTTTCAGTGGTTCCGTAAAGATTAATTATAAATGGCATACCGGAAGGTTTTTCTTTTTTCATAATTAAAAGGTATAGGAATTTTCATTTTTTATGGTGTAAATAAAGCTTTAGATAAAATTTTATCGACCGGCACTTATCTAAATAATTAATTAACAACTTTTTTGACTCTTTTCAGCAATCTATTGCAATCTTCTTCACATGATTTATCCATAAGCACATAAAGACAGACCTTTGCCCTGGACATGGCAACATAGAGCTGTGACCTGTATTCATTATCTTTATCTTTATTACTGTCATCTTTCAACTTATGGACATCTGTAATAATTATATAAGAATTTTCCAGACCTTTGAAGGCATTAATAGTAGAAAAGCTTATATTCCGGCAGTCTGTAAATAAATTCGGATCATTTTTTCTCAGGGTAATATCTTCAAAAGGAAATTTCTTCATATCAAGCCCCGACACAGATGAATTCTGCTTTACCATGTCTTATGCCTCCGTATTGTGAAAGATTTGAATGTTCAGGACATCTTTTGTTAAAGATTCAACCGGAGATAAAAATAATCCTGTGAGGTAAAAAAATCATTTTGAGGATTATTAAGGGAGAAGGTTTATATATGTTTCTATTCTTTCTATAAATTCTCTCGCATTTGATAATTGTTCTTCTGCCTGATGTTTGCTCGCAATATAGAAATCATCATAATCACTTTTTATTCTGATATTTTCAGCTAAAATCAATATTTTACCGAATTTTGTTTCAATTTTTCCTGTTTTTATATAGTGCCGGTTAAAATAAGCAATAACACCGGAATGTTTTCTGGCATCAAATTTATCAAGGGCCAGTAAAGATCTGGTAGCATGAAATATAGCATAATAAGAACGATTTATTGATTGGCTGAATGTTGTGTTTTGAAGCATAATTTCAGAGCTTTCAAGTTCATCTCTTGCTTTCTGTAACCTGTACCTGGATAAATCATTAAGCCTGTTATCCATAAATTTCTATTCCTTCCCTCTGGATATTCATATAAAAGGGTAAAATGTCAAGGTACCTATTATATTGATTATTACTTTTAAAAATTACTGATAAAAGAATATCATATTTCAATGAAAGCTCAAAAGCTATATCTAAAAAGCAATCTTCATATTTTTTTATATTTTCTTCGGAATCCTCAACAAGAATCATTATATCTATATCAGAGTATTCATCCTGGCTATTTCTTGCATAGGAGCCATAAAGGATGACTTTTACAAGATGTTCACCGGTTAATTCTTTTGCTTTCCTCTGAACCTCTGAAAGAATTTCTATAATATTTTCATTTTTTATGTCTAAATATGGGTTCATATTAATCGCCTGACTCTTTTACAGGATTGCTGTCAGTGAAATGCTCTATCTATAATCTACCATATAAAAATAATAATCTAAGAAAACAATTACTTTCTCCGGAAATACCCGCGTGTACAATGGTTTTTACGTCAAGAAATTACCGGCCGGGTTAAAAACCTGTCCGGATATTATGAGGCATAGAAAAAAATATCCGTGTGTAAAAAATAACCCCTGCAAACAGAAATTTTAATTAGAATCTCCTTATAAGAGTAAAATTTAATTGAGTAAGGAGTTGTTTTAATTGAAGGTATCTAATAGCGAAGCTTCTGTAAAAACAGGTTTACCGGCAGGTATTATAGCGGTAAAACTTTCTGAGAATCCCTATGGATTTCCGGCAAACAGATGGCTTTTATATTCAAAATCTGCCAATAGGGATGTACCGACAGACCATCCTGAAAGATCGTCCTTTCGCCTCAGATATTATCTCATTGAAGATAAAAAGATATATTTCGGGACGAAGAAGCCTGTTGTTTACAATCAGAATAACAGAGTCAGGCCGGAAGAGATTCAGAATTACATAATTGAGCGCAGGGAAATAGAAAAAAGAATTCCTGTAGTAAATTACGAATACTGGTCGGTATATCTTAATTCTCTTTAGTTTTTATATACTGTCGGATAAGTGTAGAATTTATTCTGGAACTTATAACCAGTGGTGCTACTTTTGATGAGATATTAGAAAATTACCATCATCTGAGACTTGAAGATATAGAAGAAGCTCTTCGATATGCAGCCAGATTTATAAAACCTGCTAATCCTGTATCCTGAAAGTTCCGGTCAGAATTGACAGAATATCAGTATTTTTTTATAATTATAAGTAATAGAATAAAAAATAGCAATGGAATTTTTTTTAAGGGAGAGAGTTTTTATGTTAAATCTTAAAGATATAGAGGAAGCAGTATCGAATTTAAAAGAAAAAGAATTAACCGAATTCCGGGCATGGTTTGAAGAATTTGATGCCGGTGTCTGGGATAAACAGTTCAGTGAAGATGTAAAATCAGGTAAGCTGGATAAAATAGCAGAAAAAGCACTGGAAGATTATAAAAAAGGAAAATGTAAGGAATTATGAAGCATCTGGCCGCTACTTCTTTCTGGGAATGTTATGCTAATCTGCCTGTAGAAGTTAAAAAATTAGCAGATAAAAACTTCGAGATTCTTAAGACAAATCTTCATCATCCTTCAATGCATTTAAAGAAAGTTAATAATTACTGGTCTGTAAGAGTCGGCACCGGATACCGTGCACTGGCGGTAGAAGTAGAAAAGGATTTATTATGGTTCTGGATTGGCCATCACAGCGAATATGATAAACTGATAGAAAAATAATCCTGTTAATCCTTTAGTAGCAGTTGGAAATTCACGGCGGCTCAAGTCACCGGGTGCAGGATATCCAATAGAAATGTAACTGTTTTTCAGCATTTCCTTCCAGAATTTTCTTTCGTAAATTCCAGCCAGTAAACAAAGCTATTTTTATTGCCATGATTAAACATCGTGTCAAGGATGGCTTCGCCATTAAGATTTTTCAATTTTTCAGGGCTAAATCTATCACGAAAGGCTTCATAATACTCTTTGAATTTTTCTTCCCTTAAGAGTTTGTTTTCACCAAGCATTTTTTTATAGGTTTGAGATAAGTTTCTCATTACATACATAAATATATTGGTCCTGCTTTCTTTAATAACTGATTGAAATATGTTTAACGTCTTCTTTTACTTTGTGCTATAGCCAGTAAGGTATCGTACCTTCCAGATTTTTAGTCTTCTACTACCTGGCTTGCAATGCCATGGTTAACAGTAAGACTTTTAAATATTTCATAGAGGTCATCATCTTCTTCGTCTATTATCTGCTCAGGAAGTATACCTAAAATTATATCCGGTTTATGTTTTTCCATATTCTGTACGGCTTTTTCCAGTTCCAGCCTTGTTACTTCTTTTACTTTTTCTTCATTTACAAATTTAATTTTAAACTTTAATTTTCCCAAACCTTCTGAGATCTGTGATAAAAACTCTTTTATGTCATCTTTCTTCAGAGTATTGACTATACCTATTGATAGATGGGTATTATCGAAAACAGAAGATCTTTTGTATAAACCGTAGTTATAAAGAGAATATAAGATTTTTTTTTCGTCATATTTCATTACCTGACCTTTACCCAGGCATATTTTAGGAGATTCATATGATACAGTATTAAGGAATAATTCAGGGTGTTTCGTTGTTCTATAAGGATCTTCTATAATATGCTCTCCCTTAATTACTTTTGTAATGGATGATAAAATTTTTACTCGCTTCTCAGGTTCTATTTGCAAATTTTTCAGGATATCCTTGAGATTGATATTCAGTATATTTAATATGTCAGGTGTATATGAAGTTTTTACAATCAATTTTAATGCACTGGCAGTATAATCATATTCATTATGTCTTGATAGAATATGAAAAACCGGTTCATTATCAGGGCTGTTCTTTATTATATCCTGCATTTCTTTCTTTGGATTAAATGAAAGGAGCCTTTTCCTGTGGTCTGCCAGTCTACCTGTAATGGATTTTATTTCTCCCTTCATTGATGGCGAATTCTTATCGCTTACCCACAGACCGATAAGTTTTTCAGGTTCAGATAAATTGGCTGCAAAACTTGATAGATCCTGTTTGTATACAAGATGGGACATGATAGAGATAGACACCGAAGGACGGCCATGCACGACTAATCCATTGATCTCATAATCTCTTTCTATAACAACATTTCCGAGATATATTTTGTCTTTTTTTAAAATGTCTTTCGGCAGGTAATCCCGTATTATTTGCCATGCAACAAAATCTGCATACTCCTGAGCTTCACCCTTCCACTCTGCATCATGTTTTATATCCTGTAAATTTCTATATATTTGAGGCTGAGATGTCCATAATTCTTCTATACATTTCAAAATGTCCTGTTCAGGTTTATAATTATCTGTTATAAGCCTGTATTTTCTTTTACCCCAGTACCAGTGGCCGGAAAAATTGTTTTTCAGTCTATAAGACAGTTTACCGCCTATAGCAGACACGTCATTCCCCTGAGATACAATCAGTCTATAGGCAGAAAGTTCTTTCTGAAGTCTGTCAATTAATGAAGTATTAATCGGAAAGATTTCTATATATAAATCATCTGATGGCATGTTTATATCCCCTTTTCTAAATTCTGATTACTCCAGCACCTTTTGAGTAGCCACCATCGGCTCTCCATAAAAAATAGGATCTACTACTTCTATTATATCTGCCGGTACATCAAAGAAATGGCGTTTATTCTCAATAGGAATACATGCTCTTTTTGCCCCGTTATCCATGCCTATCTGCAAAAATTCTGTTAACGATGGCAGAGGTTTGATATTTCCCTGAATACTCAGATCCCCCAGAATAATAGTGGCAGGTCTTATCTGTTGTTTTCTTAATGCCGAATAGAGAGCTACAAAAAAGGCAACTCCTATCTGGCAATCAATGTCCGTGCTGAGTAAATTGACTGCTTCTACATGAAAATCGCTGGTATCTATGTCCTGGGCAATGCCGAACTCTACTTTACGGGCTTTCATATAGTCAAAAGCTCTGGAAAGGGAATCTTTCATAGATTTATTCATAATGCCGGAAGTCTTTACCTTACCTGTTCCTCTTGACAGCCCGACTTCTATACGGTATAAGGCAGCTTTCCCTTCATTACTGACATAGGTAGTATAAACACTTCCCGGAGGTAAAGGATCGGGCGAGATTAAATCTCTCCCTGTTTCTTCTGGAACACCGACAAATCTTTCTTCTCTCTTTTCTTTTTCTATATATGAAAAACTTGTATGACTATATTCATAAGGAAGGATTTTCTTCAACTGTTCCTTCACTCTGCGTCTGCATTCAAGGGCTATCTGTATATATTCTTCCATTTCATCTTTTGAACAATTTTTATCAGGATGTATTATTTTCAAAAACCCTGATAATGTTTTGCGGGTTGCTTTTTCATCTCTTGCATTTAAATGACTTCCAAATGAGAAGTATTTATCAAAGTATTCGGTGAAATTCTGTTTTCTTAATTCTTCAAAGGCTTCTGCAAGGTAATCAACAACAAATCCATAATGATTGCTGAACATTTCCGTAGACATTTTTGGTATTTCCCATCCGGGCAAATAAAAGTGAAGCCTGTCTATTAAAGCAGGATCTCTCAGTCCATCAGGAAGAGGCTGGAACAGATGACTCGTTTTCAGGAGAACATCTACCGGCTGGTTAATATTTCCCAGCATACAGACACTTGCCTTTGCAGTAATTTCTTCTTTGCCTCTGCTGAAAGAGCCAGATTCCAGATAATCTTTCATTATATCTACCGTATAGTCGTCTTTTAAAGTTAATCCGCCGACTTCATCAAAGGCTACAACATCCCAGAGACCAACAAGTCCTATTTTTTTTGTACTTAAGTTATAAAACATATTTGCCGCAGATGTCTGTCCCCCTGAAATAAGAATAGTATAAGGAGATACTTCTCTATATACAAATGATTTACCTGTACCTCTGGGGCCGAGTTCTACGAAGTTAAAATTAGTCTCTACCATTGGTATTAATCTGGATAAATATAATAATTTCAGCCGTCTATCCATGGTTGACGGTTCAAGTCCTGTAGATCTGATTATTATATCAATCCATTCATCAGTTGAGAATTCTGCCCTTCCATGCAGATATTCATCATGAGAATAAGAGGCAAGTTGAATCGGAGTTAACTTTATCCATTTGAAATTGCTGCAGGCAGTGAACGGTAAATTCTCCTCTGACACCGACATTAAGTTCTTCTATAGCTTCTTCGCTGAAACTGTGAGCGAGTTGAGGGCCAATTCTGTTTGCTCCGATATAGGAAAAATTATTATTGAAAAGAGAACCTTTAATAAGCTTTTCCTCAGTACCTTCAAGAATCTTTAAATTTAAATCCTCGGAATTTGCAGTCGTATATTGAATATTCCATTTTAATATTTCTTCCGGTGCTTCGGTAAAATTAACAGACATATTAATATTATCTTCTTCAGCCCACTGGCAGAAAACATCCTGTCCTGTCCCCAGATGAACCAGGGGACCGTTAAGGAGTATTTCTCCTTTTTTTAACCTGCCTGTCTTTGCAGTCTGTCTTAATAAAAGTAATGCCTGAATTACCGATGATTTACCGGTATTGTTGGAGCCGGCAAGGATAGTAAGAGGTTCCAGGGAAATAAACTGATCCATAAAACACTTAAATCGTTGAAGGCGTAGATAAGATATCATTTTATAGCCTCCTCGATAATATTTTTGACTGTTTCAAAACGTATATTAACTTTTTTTGTGTCACCTGTACCCTGGCTTATAGAATCAACAAATACCTTATCTTCATTCATTACGTTTATAAAACTATCAACTATTCTTTTCCTGTATTCAGATAAACTATTCATAGGATATTTTTCTAAGCACACAGACCATGTCTCAAAGAGAGCTTTATTTACAGGATTAAACCTTCCATTTTTTTCTGTTATTTTTCTGAAGGCATATTTATCAAATACAACTTCAGAATTGAACATAGCATTTTTAAAAGCATTTTTTAATAATTCTATTTCTTCATCTTTCATATTATTAATTTTCTTCATAGTATATCCTAGAAAAGCATCCAGATCTGCTTTTTTATATTCCTTATAGTTTGTTAAATAGAAAGCACAGAAACGTAATGCACATTCTCTGTCAACCATCCTTTTTGAAGGAATGGAACTGTTTGTTACACGTTTAAATTCTTCCAGCGATGCCAGTTCTTTTAAAAGCTTTGTTGATTTTCCCTGGTAAATACAGTGTCTGATTTCCTGAGCATTTAATACCTGCCCTCCTGTATTAAGTCTGCGGAAAATAGTAAATTTGGCATCTTCAGGAGTGTCCGGTTTTATTATATAGAGCATAAGCTGTGCAGTTTCTATTCTTCTCTGCATTTTTCTGGAAAGATGGCTGAACTTTTTTTCTCTTACATCTGAACCCAGAAATTCCAGATGTTTCAGAGCAAATTCTTCTTTGTTTATAAAAGAATTTAATGTATTTAATCTCTGTAAACCGTCTACTATAAGCCATTCATCATCATTTGTAGCATCTAAATAGAAACTGGGTAAGGGGATCTTTATCAGAATTGACTCTATAAGGCGGCTTTGCTGGACAATATTCCATACCAGTTCTCTCTGAAAATCAGGCTGTAAATTAATTTCACCTCTTTTAACCCTGTCCATTGCCTCGAACACTGTCATTGGCATAGGATCTATCCTGATACTGCTCACATCGTAAGGTTCCTGAAAATCTTCTTCACCTATTATTATTTCTTCTTCTACGCCATTAATTTTTTCAGGGTTTTTATCTTCAACCATTTTTCTACTCCAAGATTCATAATTAACATACTATGAAAAATTCTTTATGTAAATGTTCATTCCTGCTGTTATAATTTCAGTCATAGAGTTTTTTCTATCCATTTACCCTGCCGCTTCTTTCATTATATCCAGTGGTATATGATCGATTAACTGCAAATCCTGTTTTGTATTTATATTCTTCAGCGTTGCCTCTGACTCTATTGATGTAATATGCTTCTTTATCTCTTTGATTGATATTTCTTTCTTTCTTCTCTCTATGGGCGGATTTAATTTATCAGAACGTTCAAATTCAATAACCTTTATCAGCATATCTTCAGGTAATATATTACAATCGTTTAAAATTCCGAAAAATTGAGAGTTTAAATATGAATCTATCTGTATCTTTCTTTTTGTGGCATGGGCGAATTTACCGATGATTCTGCAGATATGTTCTCTCTCTTCAGGGCTTAACTGTTCGGCAAATTCATAGGCTTCTATTCTCAATAAATTAAGTATGATAGGTTCGAGGCTGTCAACACTTACCACATAAACCCTGTAATCGACCATATTATAATAATAGCTTTTAATTATTTCTACGGTGTTTGAAGGAACAACCAGAAAAACTTCTTTTTTCACCCTGTCTTCAGAAGTGTATTTTTTGACTTTTTCTGTCTGATCTTTAATATATTTCTGGAAGCTTGTCAGATCGTCACCCTGAGGGCTCTTTGCATCAAATATTACATATTCGCCGGCTATCTGTATTGTATTATCAGGCTTTCCCCTGAAGGGAACCTTTTCTTTGTTAATATATTCGATATTATGTCTTGTACATATTTCTTCTATTGTGGCCTGTACATTATTTTCATGATTTCTCCAGGCAAATTTCATTTCTTCGAATTTCTTTTTTATTTCTTCTTCTCTTTCATTCTGCAGTCTTATCCTGTCATCGTCTAATTGTTGTTTCAACTGGTTAAGTGCATTAACTTTATCTTCATATCTTTTCTGTTTTTGATCTTCTGCTTCGAGATAAATACTTATTTGATTCTGTAATTTCGTGTTCTCTTTTCTTGACTCATCAAGTTTTAATGAAGTTAAATCCCTTTCCTTTTCAAGTTCTATAATCCTCTGTCTGTTTTTATCATCAGATTCTTTAAATTTCCCGATTTCTTTTTCCTTTGCCTGAAGATCTTTATTATTCTGCTCCAGAGCAGTTTTATAAGAAGTAATTTCTTTATCAAGTTCTATAATTCTCTGCCTGTTCTTATCGTCAGCCTCTTTAAACTTACCAATTTCCTTTTCTTTATTCTGTAAATCTTTATTATTCTGCTCTATAGTATTTCGTAATAAAAGTATTTCCTGTTCCTTTTCTATAATTCTCTGTCTGTTTTTATCATCAGATTCTTTAAGTTTTCCAAGTTCTTTTTCCTTTGCCTGTAAATCTTTATTATATTGTTCAAGGGCAGATTTATAAGAAATAATTTCCTTTTCAAGTTCTATAATTCTCTGTCTGTTCTTATCATCAGCCTCTTTAAACTTACCAATTTCCTTTTCTTTATTCTGTAGTTCTTTATTATTCTGTTCTATATTATTACGGGCCAGGAGAATTTCTTTTTCCTGTTCAGTAATTCTCTGCCTGTTTTTGTCATCAGATTCTCTGAGTTTTCCGAGTTCTTTTTCTTTAACCTGTAACTCTCTGTTATTTGCCTCTGTCGTATTTTTATAAACATTTATTTCTTTTTCCAGTTCAATTATTCTTTTAGTATTTTTCTCATTGGCTTCTTCAAGCCTTCCTATTTCACTTTCTTTTGCCTGGAATAATTTATTATTCTGTTCTATAGTTCCTTTATAAGAAGAGAGCTCTTTATTAAGCTCAAGAATTTTTCCCTCATTTTTTGAATTGCTTTCTTCAAGCCGGCCTATTTCAGTTTCTTTCTGCTGTAATGTTTTATTATTCTGTTCTATAGTCCCTTTTAAAACAGTTACTTCCTTATTCAGTTCAAAGATTTTTTCCTGATTTTTTTTATTTGCCTCTTCAAGTCTTCCTATTTCACTTTCTTTTTCCCGAAGTAATTTATTGTGCTGATCTATTGTTCCTTTATATGATGATATTTCCTTATTAAGCTCAAGGATTTTTTCTTCATTTTTTAATTTTGCTTCTTCTAATCTTCCTATTTCGGATTCTTTTTGCTGTAATATTTTATTATTCTGCTCTATTGTATTTTTAGCAATAGAAAATTCCTTATCGATTTTATTTATATCGTCTTTTAAATTATCAACCTGCTTAATATTTTCTCTGAGGCCGGTAACCTCGGTAGATAAGGTTTTGAATTCTTCATAGGCATCATAGCTTAAAGAAGAAATATTCTTCCAGAAAAAAAGTCTTTCGAAAAATCCGACAGATTTGATTTTATCAAAGAACTTCTTCAGATTTTCAAAACTAATATTCATAATTTTACCTTCTTTCTAAAAGTTAACTGTCTGGATTTGTCCTTTACCGGTATAATTTAATAATATAGGAATTTACCTCTTTATGATGTAAAATAAAGCTTCAGATAAAAGTTCATCTGGAGATAGTTATCGAAATAATTTAT